>NZ_JBJZOG010000098.1:0-24033 GCF_047200535.1 Micromonospora mangrovicola
GGCCGTGAGCGCGAGGAGCGAAGGGCAGCGGAGCCCCGCAGTCGCGAACAACGGAGGGGCCGGCGTGAGCGACCTCGCCGCCCGGTTCCGCAAGCTCTGGGACGAGATCGCCCCGGTCGGGCGGGACGCGGGCAGCGGCGGCTACCTGCGCTTCGCGCTGACCGAGCCGGAGTTGTGGCTGCGGGCCTGGTTCCGGGAGCAGGCCGACGAGCGCGGCATGCCGGTGCAGGAGGACGGCAACGGCAACCTCTTCGCCTGGTGGGGCGACCCGGCGGCCGGCGGGGCGGTGCTGACCGGCAGCCACTTCGACTCGGTGCCGCACGGCGGAGCCTACGACGGGCCGCTCGGCATCGTCAGCGCGTTCCTCGCCGTGGACGAGCTGCGGGCCGCCGGGGTCACGCCGGTCCAGCCGCTGGTGGTGGCCGCGTTCGTGGAGGAGGAGGGCGGCCGGTTCGGCGTACCCTGCCTGGGGTCGCGGCTGCTCACCGGGGAGATCGCGGTGGACCGCGCGGCCGGGCTGCGCGACGGGGCCGGGGTGAGCTTCGCCGAGGCGTTGGGGGACCGCCCGGCGGGCGCCGACCCGGACCTGCTCGGCCGCTTCGCGGCCTTCGTGGAGCTGCACGTCGAGCAGGGACGCGCGCTGGTCGACCAGGCCGCCCCGGTGGCGGTGGCCAGCGCGATCTGGCCGCACGGCCGCTGGCGGTTCGACTTCCACGGCGAGGGCAACCACGCGGGTACGACCCGGATGGCGGACCGCCGTGACCCGATGCTCACCTACGCGTTCACCGTGCTCGCGGCGAACAAGGAGGCCCGGCTGCGCGACGCGCACGCCACGGTCGGCCGGGTGTCGGTGGAGCCGAACGCCACCAACGCCATCCCGGCGCGGGTGACCGGCTGGCTGGACGCCCGGGCGGCCGAGCCGGAGACGCTGCACGGTCTGGTCGAGGCGGTCCAGGCCAAGGCAGCCGAGCGGGCGCGGCGGGACGGCACCGAGCTGACCTGCACGCAGGAGTCGGCCACCCCCCTCGTCGCGTTCGACGGTGGGCTGGCCGACCGGCTGGCCCGGCTGCTGGACGCGCCGGTGCTGCCCACCGGGGCCGGACACGACGCCGGGGTGCTGGCCGCGCACCTGCCCACCGCGATGCTGTTCGTGCGGAACCCGACCGGGGTGTCGCACTCCCCCGCCGAGTCCGCCACCGACGCCGACTGCGCCGCCGGGGTGACCGCCCTGGCCCGCGTGCTGGCGGAACTGGCCGCACCGACGACCCAGCCCGGATGGGGGCGAGAGGGATGACCGCCACCCGCTGGCTGGCCGAGTACGCCTGGCTGCCCGACCACGCCGAGCCCACGCCGGACGTGCTGATCGAGGCCGTGGACGGCCGGATCACCGCCGTCACGCCGCTGGTCGGCGGCGGGGGCGCGCCGATGGCCGGGGTGGAGGTGCTCCGGGACGCCGCCCGGCTGCCCGGGCTGACCCTGCCGGGGCTGGCCAACGCCCACTCGCACGCCTTCCACCGGGCGCTGCGCGGGCGCACCCACGGCGGGCGGGGCGACTTCTGGACCTGGCGGGACGTGATGTACACCGTCGCGGCCCGGCTCGACCCGGACTCGTACCTGGCCCTGGCCCGGGCCGTGTACGCCGAGATGGCGCTCGCCGGGATCACCTGCGTGGGCGAGTTCCACTACCTGCACCACGGGCCGGACGGGAAGCCGTACGACGATGCCAACGCGATGTCGGCGGCGCTGGTGGAGGCAGCCGCGCACGCCGGCATCCGGGTCACCCTGCTGGACACCGCCTACCTGACGGCGAGCGTGGACGGGGCGCCGCTGACCGGACCGCAGCGCCGGTTCGGTGACGGGGACGCGCTGCGCTGGGCGGAGCGGGTCGACGCGTTCCGGCCCGAGAACGGCCATGCCCGGGTCGGCGCCGCCATCCACTCGGTCCGCGCGGTGCCGGCCGAGCAGCTCGCCACCGTGGCCGGCTGGGCCGACCGCAACGGCGTGCCGCTGCACGTGCACCTCTCCGAACAGCCGGCCGAGAACGACGCCTGCCGGGCCGCGCACGGCTGCACCCCGACCCGGCTGCTGGCCGACCACGGGGCGCTCGGCCGGCACACCACCGCCGTGCACGCCACCCACCCCACCAGCGCCGACGTCGGCCTGCTCGGGGAGAGCCGGACCGGGATCTGCCTCTGCCCCACCACCGAGCGGGACCTCGCCGACGGGATCGGGCCGGCCCGCCGGATGGCCGAGGCGGGCAGCCCGCTGAGCCTGGGCAGCGACAGCCACGCCGTGGTCGACCTCTTCGAGGAGGCCCGCGCGGTCGAGCTGGACGAGCGGCTGCGCACCCGGCGGCGGGGGCACTTCGCCGCCGTCGAGCTGCTCACCGCCGCGACCGTGGCCGGGCACGCCGCGCTCGGCTGGGGCGATGCCGGGCGGTTGTCGGTGGGCGACCGGGCCGACCTGGTCACCGTACGGCTGGACAGCGCCCGGACCGCCGGTGTGCCGCCGGTCGGCGCGTTCTTCGCGGCCACCGCCGCCGACGTCACGCACGTGGTGGTCGACGGGCGGCCGGTCGTCGCCGACGGCCGGCACCTGACCGTGGACGTCCCGGCCGAGCTGCGCCACGCCATCCAGGAGGTCACCTCGTGACGGGCGCCTGGCAGCACCGGCCGGCCCGGCCGGGAGACCCGGTACGGCCGGCGACGCGCGCCACCGGCAGCCTGCTGGTGGACAACATCGGAGAGCTGGTCACGAACGACATCGGCGGTGACGGCGGGCCGCTGGGCATCCGCCGCGACGCCGCCCTGCTGGTCGAGGACGGCTTGGTGGCCTGGGTCGGGCCGGCCCGGGACGCCCCGGCCGCCGACCGGCGGATCGACGCCGCGGGGGCGGCGGTGCTGCCCGGGTTCGTGGACAGTCACGCCCACCTGGTCTTCGCCGGCGACCGCGCCGCCGAGTTCGCCGCCCGGATGGCCGGCGAGCCGTACACCGGCGGTGGCATCCGGACCACCGTCGGCGCGACCCGCGCCGCGTCCGACGACGACCTGCGCGCCACCGTGGGGCGGCTGCGCGCCGAGATGATGCGGCAGGGCACCACCACCGTCGAGATCAAGAGCGGGTACGGCCTCACCGTCGCCGACGAGGCCCGCTCGCTGCGGATCGCCGCCGAGTTCAGCGAGGACACCACCTTCCTCGGGGCGCACGTCGTCCCCGCCGAGTACGCCGACCGCCCGGACGACTACGTGGGCATGGTCTGCGGGCCGATGCTGGCCGCCGCCGCCCCGTACGCCCGCTGG
This sequence comes from Micromonospora mangrovicola, assembly GCF_047200535.1. Lineage (NCBI taxonomy): Bacteria > Bacillati > Actinomycetota > Actinomycetes > Micromonosporales > Micromonosporaceae > Micromonospora > Micromonospora mangrovicola. The sequence goes on from NZ_JBJZOG010000098.1 coordinate 3,300, forward strand.
ATCGACGTGTTCTGCGAGCGGGGCGCCTTCGACGTGGACCATGCCCGGGCGATCCTCGCCTGCGGGCAGGCCGTCGGGCTGGGTGTGCGGGTGCACGCCAACCAGCTCGGGCCCGGCCCGGGCGTGCAGCTCGGGGTGGAGCTCGGCGCGGCCAGCGTGGACCACTGCACCCACCTGTCCGACGCCGACGTCGACGCGCTCGCCTCGCACCGGGTCGGCTGCATGTGCCCGGACGGCCTGCACACCACCACCGTCGCCACGCTGCTGCCCGGAGCCGAGTTCTCCACCCGGTCGCCGTATCCGGACGCGCGGCGGCTGCTCGACGCGGGCGTGACCGTGGCCCTCGCCACGGACTGCAACCCCGGCTCGTCGTTCACCTCGTCGATGCCGTTCTGCATCGCCCTCGCCGTACGCGAGATGCGGATGACCCCGGCGGAGGCCGTCTGGGCGGCGACCGCCGGCGGGGCGGCGGCGCTGCGCCGCACCGACGTGGGCCGGCTCGCGCGGGGCGCGCGGGCCGACCTGATGATCCTCGACGCCCCATCCCACCTGCACCTGGCCTACCGGCCGGGTGTGCCGCTGATCCGCCAGGTTCTGCACAACGGAGTGCCGCAATGTCGACCGTAGTCATCCAGCCCACCGGGATCTCCCCCGCCGACGTGCTCGCCGTGGCCCGTGGCACCGCCAAGGTCGTCCTCGACCCCGCCGCGGTGGAGGCGATGGCGACCAGCCGCTCCATCGTGGACGGCATCGAGGCCGCCGGACGCCCGGTGTACGGCGTCTCCACCGGGTTCGGGGCGCTCGCCAACACGTTCGTCGCGCCGGAGCGGCGGGCCGAGCTGCAGCACGCGCTGATCCGCTCGCACGCCGCCGGGGTCGGCGCGCCGATGCCCCGCGAGGTGGTCCGGGCGATGATGCTGCTGCGGGTCCGCTCGCTCGCCCTCGGCCGCTCCGGAGTCCGGCCGCTGGTCGCCGAGGCTCTGGTGGACCTGCTCAACCACGAGGTCACCCCGTGGGTGCCGGAGCACGGCTCGCTGGGCGCCTCCGGCGACCTGGCCCCGCTCGCGCACTGCGCGCTGGTGCTGCTCGGCGAGGGCTGGGTGCTCGGCCCGGCCGGCGACCGGATCCCGGCCGCCGACGCGCTGCCCCGGGTCGGGCTGGAGCCGATCGAGCTGGCCGCCAAGGAGGGGCTGGCGCTGATCAACGGCACCGACGGCATGCTGGGCATGCTGCTGCTGGCCATCCACGACGCGCGGCACCTGTTCGCCATGGCCGACGTCACGGCCGCGCTCGCGATCGAGGCGATGCTCGGCTCGGAGCGGCCGTTCCTGCCCGAGCTGCACGCCATCCGCCCGCACCCCGGTCAGGCGGCGTCGGCGGCGAACATCCACCGGCTGCTGCAGGACTCGGCGGTGATGGACTCGCACCGCGACGACCTGGCGCACGCGGTGCAGGACGCGTACTCGATGCGCTGCGCGCCGCAGGTGGCCGGCGCGGCCCGGGACACCCTCGACTTCGTCGAGGTGGTGGCCGGTCGCGAGTTGCTGTCCGTGGTGGACAACCCGGTGGTGCTGCCGGACGGGCGGGTCGAGTCGACCGGCAACTTCCACGGCGCGCCGCTCGGCTTCGCCGCCGACTACCTGGCCATCGCCGCCGCCGAGGTGGGCGCGATCGCCGAGCGCCGGGTGGACCGGCTGCTGGACGTCACCCGCTCCCGCGACCTCCCGGCTTTCCTCTCCCCCGACGCCGGGGTCAACTCCGGCCTGATGATCGCCCAGTACACGGCGGCCGGGATCGTCGCCGAGAACCGCCGGCTGGCCGCCCCCGCCTCGGTCGACTCGCTGCCCACCAGCGGCATGCAGGAGGACCACGTCTCGATGGGCTGGGCCGCGACCAAGAAGCTGCGCACCGTGCTGGACAACCTCACCAGCCTGCTCGCGGTGGAGCTGCTGGCCGCCGTACGCGGGCTCCAGCTGCGCGCCCCGCTGACCCCGTCCCCGGCCGGCCGGGCCGCGCTGGCCGCGCTCGGTGCGGTGGCCGGCGAGCCCGGCCCGGACGTGTTCCTCGCCCCGCTGATGGAGGCCGCGCGGGAGGTGCTGCGCGGCGCCGACCTGCGGGCGGCGATCGAGCGGGAGGTCGGGTCGCTGGGCTGACCGGTGCGACGGTCGGCCCACCGCTGCGGCGGCTGGTGACCGCACCGATGCGCCTCCAGCAGCGCGTCCTGCTCGGCATCCTCGGCCGCCGCGAAGTCGTTCCCGGCGGACGAGGATGCCGAGCACCTGCGGCGCCAGGACGCGCACGACGTGACCTCGTCCTCGGGCCACTCGCTCATCGGCAGGAGGTTCGGGTGCTGCTCCGGACCGCTCGTGCAGTGCTTGAGAACAGCTCCGCCGCAAGCGCCGACACCGGCAACAGCTGGAGTGCACCGCCGGCCGTCAGCGGGTCAGTCCCCTGCGACAGCGTAGGTCGCGATGACCGCGCCCGTGCTGGTCACCTGGCTGTCGGCCAGCCGCAGCGCACGGTGTGCGCCGTCGTCCCGGAAGAGGCGCTTGCCGCCACCAACCACCAGCGGATCGATCATCACCCGGAGTTCGTCCAGCAGACCCAGGGCCAGCAGGCTCTGGACGAGCCCGGGGCTGCCGATGACGTGCAGGTCCCTGCCCTCCTCCGCCTTCAGCGCGCGTACGGCCGCACCGACATCGCCGCGCAGCAGCGTCGAATTCGGCCAGCCGAGCGGCTCCTCGAGAGTCGTCGAGGCGACGTACTTCGGCAACCTGTTCAAGGGCTCGGCGAGTACCTGCTGCTCCTGCGGCGCCGTCGGCCAGTGGGCCGCGAAGATCTCGTACGTGCCGCGCCCCAACAGGTAGCCGCCCGCGCCGCGTACGTTCTCGATCACCCAGCGCATGGACAGGTCTTCGAGGTAGCGGGCATGCCAGCCGCCGTGCCGGAAGCCTCCGGTCGCGTCCTCATCGGGATAGCTGGGAGACTGGACCACCCCGTCCAGGGTCATCCACTCGTCTGCGATCACCTTGCGCATCCAGCGGCCTCCTACCGATGGTCGTCCGCCGCCCCACGGCTACGGCGCGGACCAGCTCTGTCACCGGCTGGGACGGAGCCAGGCGCGTGTCTTCGACACGCGCCGACCGCCGCCTCACCTCGGCAGCCCCGCCGCCACCGTGAAAACGCGTTTCCTGGCCCGCTGACCGGCCTCAGCGGTAGTTGGGGGCGTGTGCCAGCAGGGCGACCGCGTCCCGGTCCGGGGTGGCGGGGTCGGCCTGGAAGGCGACGAACCGTTGCCCGTCGGGGGCGGTGAGGATCTCGGAGGTCAGCTCCAGCCGGCCCACCCCGGGGTGCCGGAAGGTGCGGCGCGCGCCGCTCTTGACCCGTACGTCGTAGTGCCGCCACAGGGCCGCGAACTCCTCGGCAGCCCCGGACAGCTCGGCCACCAGGCGGGCCAGCTCGGGTGATTCGGGGTCGGCTGCGGCGACCGTACGCAGGTGCGCCACGCAGTCCTCGGCCATCCGCCGCCACGGCACGAACAGCGTGCGGGCGGCGGGGTGGACGAAGACGTACCGGATCAGGTTGCGACGCTCCCCCGGCCACTGCTCGATCCCGGCCAGCAGCCGGTACCCCTCCGGATTGGCGGCGAGCACGTCACTGGTGGGGCTCAACACGAAGGCCGGGGTGGGCCGGACGCCCGCCAGCAGCAGCCGCAGCCCTGGCCGGACGACGGCGGCGGGACGCGGTCGACCCGCGGGACGCCCGGCCGCGTTGCGGGCCAGCGCGTGCAGGTGGGCCCGCTCGTCGTCGTCGAGGCGCAGCGCCGAGGCGAGGGCGTCGAGCACGGCGGGGCCCGGGTTGGTGTCCCGGCCGCGTTCCAGCCGGACGTAGTAGTCGACGCTCACCCCGGCGAGCGCGGCCAGTTCCTCGCGGCGCAGGCCGGGGGTCTGCCGGCGACCGGTGCCCGCCGGCAGACCGACCTCGGCGGGGCCGATCCGGCCTCGCCGGTTGCGCAGGAACTCGCCGAGGGCGCCACGGTCAACCACCGGTCGAGTCTGACACCCCGGCCGGCACCCGGGGGTGGCCCTGTCAGGGCCGGTCCCGGCACGGTCTGCCGGCTGGCCGGACGGCCCGGAAACCTGGACGGCATGACACGTTCTCGAATCCTCATCGTCGGCGGCGGCTCGGGCATGGGGCTGGCGCTGGCGGAGCTGCTGCTGCGCGGCGACGCGGAGGTGACCATCGCCGGCCGCTCGGCCGACCGCCTGGCCGAGGCGGCGCGCCGGCTGGACGCACCCGATCGGCTGCGCACCCGTCCGGTCGACGTCGCCGACGAGGATCAGGTGCGGCGGCTGGCCGGCGAGTGCGGGCAGTTGGACCACGTGGTGGTCACCGCCGCCGACATGACCGGCGCGTACGGTCCGCTGGCCGACTTCGACCTCGACGCGGCGCGGGCGGTCCTCGGCACCAAGGTGCTCGGGCCGTGGCTGGTCGCCAAGCACGTCGCGGTGGCCCCGTCGGGTTCGCTCACCTTCACCTCGGGCATCGCCGCCTACCGCCCCGCCGCTGGCGGTTCGATGGTCGCGACCGCGAACGGGGCGTTGGAGTCGCTGGTGCGGGCGTTGGCGCTGGAACTCGCCCCGGTCCGGGTCAACGCGGTCTCCCCGGGATGGGTGGACACCCCGATCTGGGACACCTTCGCCGGCGCCGCGAAGCACGAGCGGCTGGCGGCCATGGCGGAGCGGCTGCCCGGCGGCCGGGTGGGCGACCCCGCGGACATCGCCCGGGCCTTCGTGGCGGTGCTGGAGAACAACTTCATCACCGGGACGGTGCTGCACGTCGAAGGCGGACACCGGCTGGTGTGACCGGGGTGGTCCCCTCGCCGTCCGGTTCCGCCGACGGCGAGGGTGGCCCGGGCCGGATCAGGCGGCGGGCGGCAGGACCTTCGCGACCAGCTTCGCCAGCTCGCGCAGCGCCTTGCCACGGTGGCTGACGGCGTCCTTCTCCTCCGGAGTCAGCTCCGCGTTGGTCCGCTCCTGGCCGTCACCGAGAAAGATCGGGTCGTACCCGAAGCCGCCCTCGCCACGCGGCGCGCGCAGCAGGCGGCCGGGCTGGCGCCCGTCGACCAGGTGCTCCTTGCCGCCGGGCAGCACCAGCGCCACGGTGCAGACGAAGGCGGCGCCCCGGTGCTCGTCCGGCACGTCGCCGACCTGGTCCAGCACCAGGTGGAAGTTGGCCCGGTCGTCGCCGTGCCGGCCGGCCCAGCGGGCGCTGAACACGCCCGGCATGCCGTTGAGCGCGTCCACGGCCAGCCCGGAGTCGTCGGCGATGGTCGGCAGGCCGGTACGCCGGCAACCCTCCCGCGCCTTGATCAGCGCGTTCTCGCCGAAGGTGAGGCCGGTCTCCGGCAGCTCCGGATACTCCTCGACATCGTCGAGTCCGAGCAGGGCGATCCGGTGCGCGCCGAGCGCGCCGTCGAGGATCCGCTGGAGCTCGACCAGCTTCTTGCGGTTCCGGGTGGCGAGGAGAACCTTGTTCATGAGGTGAGCGCCTTCCGCTGCGCGTCGGCCAGTTCCAGGCAGCCCGCCACGCCCAGGTCGAGCAGGGCGTCGAGCTGATCGCGGGCGAAGATGCCGGCCTCGCCCGTCCCCTGCACCTCGACGAAGTCGCCGGTGCCGGTGCAGACCACGTTCATGTCGACCTCGGCCGCGACGTCCTCGTCGTAGCAGAGGTCGAGTCGCGGCTCACCGGCGATGATGCCGACGCTGACCGCCGCCACCGACCGGTGCATCACCTTCTCCACCTTGCCGGCGAGCGCCTTGCGCTCGGACAGCCAGGTCACCGCGTCGTGCAGGGCCACGTACGCGCCGGTGATCGCGGCGGTGCGGGTGCCCCCGTCGGCCTGGAGCACGTCGCAGTCGAGCACGATCGAGTTCTCGCCGAGGGCCTTCAGGTCGACGCAGGCGCGCAGGCTGCGTCCGATCAGCCGGGAGATCTCGTGGGTCCGACCGCCGATCCTGCCCTTGACGCTCTCCCGGTCGGAGCGGGTGTTCGTGGCCCGGGGCAGCATCGCGTACTCGGCGGTGACCCAGCCGAGGCCGGAGCCCTTGCGCCAGCGGGGCACCCCCTCGGTCACGCTCGCCGTGCAGAGCACCCGGGTCGCCCCGAACTCGACGAGGACCGAGCCCTCCGGATGGGTGCTCCAGCCCCGGGTCAGGGTCACCGGTCGGAGTTGGTCGGGCCGCCGCCCGTCAGGTCGCGCCATGCCTGCACCCTATGCGGTCCGGTGCTCGAACCGTCCCGGGGTGCCGGGAGCGGCGGCGTCGCCGGGTGCACGGCGCCGTGGCGGCGCGTAGGGGGTGCGCACCGGGGTGCCCGGCACCCGGTGTCCACCCTGCGCGCCGCCTTTGCTCTGCTGCATCCCGCGCAACAGCGAAGCGCTTCCAGTGTTGCGTCCGGTGCGGCAGAGCAAAGGCGCCGGAGGAGGTGTGCCGGCGGTACCGGGAACGGCGAAGCGACACTTCAGCCCCGCCGGACCGCGCGGCCGATCAGGTGGTCGCCGGCACTCCGGAGCACCGGGGTCCGGCGTCGAGGTCGTGCGCCCGCAGGAAGCCGGCGACGGCGGCGGGCCAGCCGAACTGCTCGGCCCGGCCACGGGCGGCGGCGCGCCGGGTCACCGCCGGCCGCTCCAGCACCCGGACCACGGCGTCGGCGAGCGCCGACGGCGTCCCGTAGGCGGCGAGCCCACCCGGTCCGATCACCTCCGGCAGGGCGCTGGCCGCGTTGGCCACCACCGGGGTGCCGCAGGCGAGGGCCTCCAGCCCGGCCAGGCCGAAGGTCTCCACCGGCCCGGGCGCCAGCACCACGTCCGCCGTGGCGAGCAGGGCGGCGAGCGCCGCGCGGTCGGGCAGGTGGCCGGGAAAATGCACCGGCAGGTCGGCCGCCCGCCGGGCCAGCGTGGGCCGCAGCGGCCCGTCCCCGGCCATCACCAGCACCGCGGGTACGCCGGCCCGACGCAGCCGGGACAGGGTGGCCACCGCCAGGTCGGGACGCTTCTCCACGGACAGCCGGGCACAGTGCACCAGCAGCACCTCGGTGTGGTCGGCGTACCGCTCGCGCAGCGCCGGGTCGGCGCGGCGCGGGTGGAACGTGGCCAGGTCCACGCCGAGGGGCGCCAGGTCGACGCCGGGACCGCCCAGCCGGACGAACTCCTCGGCGGCCCAGCCGGTGGTGCAGACGATCCGGTCGTGGTCGCGCAGGGTCTCCCGGTTCAACCGGTCGGCGACCCGGCGGGCGGCGGCGGCCGGCAGCCGCCACTGCCCGAGCAGCCCGGTCAGGCTCTCGTGGGAGACCATCACCGAGGGCACCCCGTTCGCCCTGGCCCAGCGGCCGGTCCAGCGCAGGGTGCTGCGGTCGGAAACCTCCAACCGGTCGGGCGCCAGGTCGGTGAGCACCCGGGCCAGCCGCCGCCGGTCGGTGAGCACCCGGTAGCCGCCGCTGCCCGGCACCACCGGCCCGGGCAGGGTGATCTCGCGGCCCCACGGGCGGCGGGTGTCGCCGTACCGGGTGCCGGGGATGACCAGCACCGGCTCGTGGCCGGCGGCGAGGTAGCCCTCGCCGAGGTGCCGCAGCGCGGTACGCAGGCCGCCGGAGCGGCCGGTGACGAAGTTCGCCACCCGCACCACGCGGGCCGGACGGCCGGTCATCCCCACGCCGACAGGCCCGGGGCCGGCGTACCGGTCCGCACCGCCGCGTAGTGGCCGATCAGTTCGTCCCCCACCGCGCTCCAACTGCGTCGGCTCACCGCGACCCGGGCGGCCAGGCCGTAGCCGGCCCGCCGGGCCGGGTCGGTGGCGAGCTCCGTCACGGCGGCGGCGAACGCGTCCCCGTCGTCGGGAGGCACGAGCAGCCCGGTGACGCCCGACTGGACCAGGTCCACCGGGCCGCCGCTGGCCGGGGCGACCACCGGCACCCCGCTGGCGGCGGCCTCCTGAAGGGTCTGCCCGAACGTCTCGTGCGGCCCGGTGTGGACGAAGACGTCGAGGCTGGCGTACAGCCGGGCGAGCGCCTCGCCGTGCTGGACGCCGAGGAACCGCACCCCGGGCAGGGTCCGTTCGAGCTGCGGGCGGGCCGGGCCGTCGCCGGCCACCACGACCCGTACGCCGGGCAGCCCGGCGGTCGCGGCCAGCAGGTCGACCCGCTTCTCCGGGGCGAGCCGGCCCACGTACCCGACGAGCACCTCGCCGCCGGGCGCCAGGGCGCGGCGGAGCTCCTCGCTGCGCCGGGACGGGTGGAACCGTTCGGCGTCGACGCCGCGCCGCCACAGCCAGATCCGTTGGACGCCGTTGGCGATCAGGTCAGCCGCCGCCCGGGTCGAGGGGGCGAGGGTGCGCTGCGCCGAGTTGTGGATGCCGCGGATCCGGCGCCAGGCGGCCGCCTCGCCCCAACCCACCCGGTACGCGCGGGCGTATGAGGCGACGTCGGTCTGGTAGACCGCGACGGCCGGCAGCCCGTGCCGGGCGGCGAGGCTGGCGCCCGCCGCGCCGAGGATGAACGGGCTGGCGAGGTGCACGACGTCCGGCCGGTGGCCGAGCAGGGCGGCGGCCAGCCGGGTGGTCGGTACGCCCAGCCGGAAGCCCTGGTAATGCGGCAGCGGCACGCTCGGGATCCGCACCACGGGGTACGGCTGCCGGTCGGTGGCGCGACGCCGACCGCCGGCCGGGGCGGGCGCGATGACCAGTGGTTCGTGGCCGCGCGCCAGCAGGTGTTCCGCGGTCCGGACGACGGAGTGCGCCACGCCGTTCACGTCCGGCGGGAACGACTCGGTCACGATGGCGATCCGCATGGCCCGAGGGTGCGGTCCGGACTGGTGCGACAGGCGACCGGCCGCTGACGCGGCGGCGAACACTGCGGCAACGCGGCGCGCCGCCGCCGTGGGTCAGACGTCGTAGCAGGCGCCGGGGCGCACCACGTCCAGCGGCCCGGTGTACGCCCCGGCGGCCGCCTCCACGGTGTGCGACTCGCTGCCCCAGGCGGCCACCAGGTGGGTGAGCAGCAGGCGGCCCACCGCCGCCTTGGTGGCGTACTCGCCGGCCTCGCGGCCGGTGAGGTGCAGGTCCGGCGGGTTCTCCACGCCGTCGAGGTAGCTGGCCTCGCAGAGGAATAGGTCGGCGCCCTGGGCCAGGCGCAGCAGCGCGTCGCAGGGCGCGGTGTCCGACGAGTAGCAGAACACCCGGCCGTCGTGCTCCAACCGCACGCCGTACGTCTCCACCGGGTGGTTCATCCGGTCGACGGTGACGCTGAACGGGCCGATCGGGAACGTGCCGGGTTGCAGGCCGTAGAACCGGTAGACGTCCTCGACCGTGTTGTTCTCCTGCCCGTACATGTCGGATGCGGCGGCGAGCCGGTCGGGTGCGCCGGCCGGGGCGAAGACCGGCAGGGGCGGGTACGGGCCGTCCGGGGCGTAGCGCCGCACCACCACGTAGGACACCGCGTCGAGGATGTGGTCGCAGTGCAGGTGGGTGAGGAGGATGGCGTCGGGGGCGTGCAGCCCGACGTAGCGCTGGAGGTTGGACAGCGCCCCCGAACCGAAATCGATCAGCAGTCGGAACCCCTCCGCCTCCACCAGATAGGCCGAGCAGGGGGACTCGGGCCCGGGGAAGCTGCCCGCACAGCCGAGGACGGTCAGTCGCATCGGGTCGCCTCAATATCACGCTTGGTAGTCGACGCGCCGACAGTCGCTCCGCCGATGATCTCTACCGACGCGTACGCCACGCTGCGCAGCCTACGCGCCGGCCCGGTCGGGCAAGAATCGTCTACCGGAAGTTGTCATCAACGTGACACCCGTACGCGTCCGGTCCTGGACATGACGGTCGGGCCGGTCGACGGGGTGCCGCCGACCGACCCGAACCGCGGGCTGTCAGGCCCAGAGCTGACCCTCCAGGGCTTCCTCGGCGTCCGCGAGGGTGCCGCCGTACGCGCCGGTCGAGAGGTACTTCCAGCCGCCGTCGGCGATGACGAAGGCGACGTCGGCGCCGCGACCGGCCTTGACCGCCTCGTGCGCCACCGCGAGGGCGGCGTGCAGGATCGCGCCGGTGGAGAAGCCGGCGAAGATCCCCTCCACCTCGACGAGCTGCCGGGTCCGCAGCACCGCGTCCCGGGTGCCCACCGAGAAGCGCCGGGAGAGCACCGCAGCGTCGTAGAGCTCGGGAACGTACCCCTCGTCGATGTTGCGCAGACCGTAGACCAGCTCGCCGTAGCGCGGCTCGGCGGCGACGATCTGGATGCCCTCGACCTTCTCGCGCAGGTAGCGTCCGGTGCCCATCAGGGTGCCGGTGGTGCCCAGCCCGGCGACGAAGTGGGTGATCGTGGGCAGGTCGTGCAGCAGTTCCGGCCCGGTCGTCTCGTAGTGGGCCCGGGCGTTCGCCTCGTTGCCGTACTGGTAGAGCATCACCCAGTCGGGGTGCTCGGCGGCGATCTGCTTGGCGGTGGCCACGGCCTGGTTCGAGCCGCCCGCGGCCGGCGAGAAGATGATCTCCGCGCCGTACATCCGGAGCAGCTGGACCCGCTCGGAGGAGACGTTCTCCGGCATCACGCAGACCAACCGGTAGCCGCGCAGCTTGGCCACCATAGCCAGCGAGATGCCGGTGTTGCCGCTGGTCGGTTCGAGGATGGTGTCACCCGGCCGGAGCCGGCCGGCCGCCTCGGCCGCGCGGACCATGAACAGGGCCGCCCGGTCCTTGATGCTGCCGGTCGGGTTCCGGTCCTCCAGCTTGGCCCAGAGCCGCACCGGCGGCGCCCCCTCGGGCACCGTCGGCGAGAGCCGGGGCAGTCCGATCAGAGGCGTGCCGCCGCATGCGTCGAGCAGGCTTTCGTACCGTGCCATGGCGACCGCCCTCAGCGGCGCGCTACGCGCGCCGCACCGGTGCTCGCGGCAGCCGCCGCGCTGTGCTGCGCGATCGCCGCCGCGGCGGCGAAGCCGAAGGCGCCGCCGGCCACGGCCGGCAGGATGGTGACACTGTCGCCGTCGTTGAGCTTGGCGTCGAGCGCACCGAGGAAGCGGACGTCCTCGTCGTTGACGTAGACGTTGACGAACCGGTGCAGTGCGCCGGCGTCGGTGACCAGACGCCCCTTCAGGCCGCCGTGCCGGGAGTCCAGGTCGGTGAGCAGGTCGCCCAGGGTGTCGCCGGTGCCCTCGACGGCCTTCGCGCCGCCGGTGTAGCTGCGCAGGATGGTGGGGATGCGAACCTCGATGGCCATGATGTCTCGTGCTCCTTGTTCAGGGTCGTGCCAGGTGACGGGAGAAAGATGGGTGTGCCGGCGCTGCGGAAATCAGCGACCGGAACACTCGTAGTCGACCGTCGCCGGGCTCTGCCCGAACATGTAGGACTGCACGGCGTGCGGGTCCACGGCGGCATCCACGATCTTGACCGGCTCCTCGGTGACCACGCCGTCCACGATGCGGAAGGAACGGATCTCCTCCGCGTCGGGTTCCCGGGTCGAGACGAGCAGGTAGTGCGCCCCCGGCTCGCCGGCGAACGAGATGTCCGTACGGGACGGGTACGCCTCGGTCGCGGTGTGCGAGTGGTAGATGACGACCGGCTCTTCGTCGCGGTCGTCCATCTCACGCCAGATCCGCAGCTGTTCCATCGAGTCGAACTCGTAGAACGTCATGGAGCGGGCGGCGTTCTCCATCGGGATGTGCCGGGTCGGGGTGTCGCTGCCGGCGGGGCCGGCGATCACGCCGCACGCCTCGTCCGGGTGGTCCCGACGCGCGTGGGCCACGATCGCGTCGATGATCGACCGGTCGATGCTCAGCACGCGGACCAGCCTAGCGCCCGGGGGTCCCGGGTGGCGAGGTGGTGACCGTCACGGGTCAGTCGATCAAGGCGTTGAGCAGGGACTCCTGCAGATATCCGAGATACGCGTAGACCGACAGTTGGAACACCCGGGACGAGGTGGGGTCCTCGGCCACCGCATCGTCGAGTTCCTCGCCCAGGTCGGTGCCGTCCTTGATCTCCAGCCGGACGCCCATCGCCAGCCGGGCGTCGTTGAGCGCGCGCAGCCACGCCTCGGCCGCCTCCGCGTCGAGCCGCACCTCGCCACCGACCTCGCCGTCGGGCAGCGCGGCGAGGATCGCGCCAGCCTGGTCGATCTTGGCGGTCTTGAGGTCGCCCTCGGTGTAGCGGCGGAACTCGGCGGTGCCCGCCGCGTCGTCCGGATAGACCTCGGGGAAGAGCCGGCCGACCACCGGATCGCCGTGGTCGAAGCCGTCGGTGAGCAGGCCCACCACCTCGGAGGCCACCTTGCGCAGCACCCGCACCTCGTCCACCGCGAAGGTGGCCACGTAGCGCTCGCTGTGGCGACGGAACATGCTCATGAGCGGTCCACCGTCGCCCAGAGACCGTACGCGTGCAGCTGGGACGCGTCGTGCTCCATCCGCTCCCGGGCACCGCTGGAGACCACCGCCTTGCCCTTGTGGTGCACATCCAGCATGAGCTGCTCGGCCTTCTCCCGGCTGTACCCGAAGAGCTTCTGGAACACCCAGGTCACGTACGTCATGAGGTTGACCGGATCGTCCCAGACAATCGTCACCCAGGGCCGGTCGGACGCCGGCACCTCGTCGGTGTCCGGCCTCTCGACCGGTGCAACCTGTGGAGCCGCCATGCCCCCCATCGTGCCACCGGATCCGGGGAACCGATGAACCGGAACGCCGGGCCGGCCCGGATCACCCTCCCGGGCCGCGTACGGCGACGCGGCCGGCCGGCTCACAGCGCTCACGTCAGGCGAGCAGGATGCCATGTTCGACTGCATCGGTGAGTACCGCGCCCAGCGAGAGACGGATCACCTCGAAGCGGCGGGACACCTCGCGGGACAGCTCCAGTTCGACCTCGCGCAGCGCCCGCTGCGCCCAGGACCGCGCGCCGTTCGGGTCGTTGTTGCCGGGGGCGCGCCAGTGCTGCCAGCAGCCGCCGGAGAGCGCCACCCCGACCGGGGGCAGCACCTCGTCCCGCTCCGCGCCCGGGAAACCGGAGAGCGCGTCGAACGCTCCGCCGCCGGTCAGCCCGGCCACCCCGGCCGTGCTGGTGACGAGGAGCACCCGGTCGAGTTCCCGGCCGGCGGGATGGTCGGCGAGACCCCACCGGACGGCGTGCGTGATCCGGTGGCGGACCCCCTCGGCCAACGGCGCCCCGAAGACCTGCGCGGCGGTGTCGTCGAGGATGCCCCGGGCCGCCTCGTCGCACTGGGCGGTGGCGAGCAGCGACAACGCCTCCATCTCCCGGTCGAGCAGCTGCGGCAGGCCGGCGCAGCCGACCCCGAAGACGATCTCCTGCACCACCCGGAGATGGATGTTGGCCAACTCCAGGGCGAGGTGCTGCCGGATCCGCTGGGCACAGGAGCGGGCCTCACGGTCCAGCCGCCCGGTGAGGTCACCCGGGTGGAGCCCGGGCCGGACCGCCACCCTGCCGTGCACGCCGGGCGGCTCCGGCGGCCGGGCACTGGCCCGCCGCAGCCCCTCGTCCGCCGCCCAGCCCACCAGCGCCCGGCGCAGGACCGCAAGGTCGACCTGCCGGACCGCGTACCAGCGGGAGTCGGCCAGCCCGGGCACCGCCGCCAGCAGGGCGGCGCGGTGCGCCGCGAGGGAGACCTCCACCGGGTCGACCCGACGCCCGCCCGGGCGCGGCCCCGCAGCGCCCGGGCGGATGACCGACGGGACGGACGCCCCCGCGCCCTCCGTAGCCGTCGGCCGGGCCGCCGGGGCCGCCCAGCCGGCCACCCCGGGAGTGATCGCGAAGAGCACCTCGACGCGGGTCCGGGCGAGTTCCGCCAGCAGGTTCAGCTCGGCCGCGGTGAACGCCTGCTCGGCGGAGATCACGAACAGCAGCGCACCGGCCCGCCCGGCGGCGTCGAGCAGCACCCGGCCGCCCGCAACGCCGAGCGAGTCGGTGTCCGGCGTGTCGAGCACGGCGAAGTGGCGCAGCAGCGGGTCGGGCAGGCTCAGTTCCACGCGGCGCGGCGGTCGGGCCAGGGCCGGACCCGCGGCGAGCGGATCGGCGCCGTACGAGTGCGGCTGGCGGTAGCCCGGCACGTAGGCGGCCCGGGTGGGCACCCGTGCGTGGTTGACGAGCAGGTAGCTGCCGTCCGGGACGCCCAGCATCCCGGGCTCCAGGTCGAACAGACCGGCGACCAGCTCACGCCGGCCCGCGCCGGCCGGGCCCGCGACGACGACGGCCAGCGGCTCGTCCGCGCCGGGGTCGGCCACCCCGAGCCGGCTGGGCAGCCGCGCGCGGCGCGGCGGCTCGGCCGGCCCGCCCGGATGGGGCACGTCGACCGAGCGCAGAGGACCCGGTTTCATCAAGCGGCCTCCCGGTTGGGCGACCGGCGTCGTGACCAGATCGCATCGGGGATATCCGTGGTGGCAGAAGAGTAAGGGTGTCGGGAGTCCGACCCAGAACACCGCCGATACTCACCGGTAATCGACAGATTACTCAACTTCGCTGCGTGACGGTGTACACGCGGACGGATTACCGTCGATATGCTGCACCGATGAGTCGGTGGGACTTCGTCGGCCGAAGGGATGAGCTCAACCGTCTGTTGTCGGCAGTCGGCGGCCCCGAGGGGCGCGGGCTGCTCCTCAGCGGCAGCGCCGGGGTCGGCAAGAGCCGGCTGCTCCGCGAGGGGATCGCCGCCCTGCCCACCGACCGGTACGCGATCTGGTCGGTCTCGGCCAGTGCCACCACCGCCGCACTGCCCTTCGGCGGGCTGGTCCAGGTGCTCCCGGCCGAGCAACCGCAGGGGCTCTCCCCCGCCGGCATTCTCCGGTGGGCGGTGGACCTGCTCCAGGAGCAGGCCGCCGGCCGGCCGATCGTGCTCGCGATCGACGACGCGCACCTGCTCGACCCGCCGTCGGCCGCGCTGGTCCACCTCATCGCCCGGGCCGAGAACGCGACCGTGATCGGGACACTGCGCAACGGCGAGCAGATTCCGCTGCCGATCCGGGCGCTGTGGACCGACGACCTGGTGGAGCTGGTCGAGCTCGCGCCGCTCGGCCCGGCCGAGACCACCGGGCTGCTCACCGCGATCCTCGGCGGGCCGGTCGACGCGGGCACCGCGGAGCGGCTGTTCCGGCTCTCCGCGGGCAATCCGCTGCTCCTGCGCGAGCTGGTGCTGGCCGCCTCCGGCGGCGACGAGCTGAGCCAGACGTACGGCATCTGGAAGTGGACCGGCCGGCTCGAACTGGCGCCCAGCCTCACCGACCTGATCGACACCCGGATCGGGCGGCTGACCCCCGGCGTACGGGCGGTGGTCGAGCTGGTCGCGTTCGGCGAGCCGCTCGGCCTGCAGTTGCTTCAGCGGGCGGTCGACCCGGCCGACGTGGAGACCGCGGAGGAGCGCGGCCTGATCACCATGGTCCACGACGACCGGCGGTTGAACGTCCGGCTCGCCCACCCCCTCTACGGCGAGGTGATGCGCCGGCAGTGCCCGGTCAGCCGGACCCGCCGGCTCCAGGCCACCCTGGCCGAACTGCTCGAACAGGTCGGCAAGCGGCGCCGGGACGACCTGCTCCGGGTGGCCGTCTGGCGCCTGGACTCGGGCACGGCACAGAACCCGGCACTGCTGCTGGACGCGGCCGCCCAGGCCTTCGGCCGGTACGACGTGCCGCTGGCCACCCGGCTGGCCCGCGCCGCCCTGGAGGCCGAAGGCGGTTCCGACGCCGCCGAACTGCTCGCCACCATCCTCATGTTCGGCGACCGGCCGGACGAGGCGATCCAGGTGCTCGACTCGGTGGCCGGCGAGGTCACCGACGACCAGCGGCGCAGCCGCTGGCTGACGGTGCGCGCGATGGTCAGCTACTGGGGACTCAGCCGCGAGTCCACGGTGGACGAGATCGCCGCGCGGGCCGACGAGCTGACCGACCCGGCCGATCGGGCCCGCGCCCGCGCCTTCGAGGCGATCATGCGCCTGCACGGGCTGGACACCGACGCGGCGCTGCGGCTCGCCCAGGCGGTGCTGGACCGGCCGGCCGCCCCGGTGGCCGCGCGGGAGCTCGCCCGGTGCACGATCGCCCACCTGCACGCCGCGCGGGGGCAGTACCGGTGCAGCGCCACCGCGATCGCCCGGGTGCAGGCCGAGGTGGCCCGCTGGCGCGACGACATGCCGTACCTCCAACTCGCGATGGAGCTGGCCCGGGGCACCCGGCTGGCGCTCTCCGGCGACCTGTCCGGCATCGACGCGATCGTGGCCGACGAGTTCGCCGACCTGGCCGGCGCCGGGGACTTCCGGCTCGGCACCGGCTACCTGGCCATCCTCCAGGCGTACGCGGCCCGGCTGCGGGGGCACAGCGACGAGGCGCTGAAGACCAGCCTGGGTGCCTGCGCGGTACTCGCCACCAGCCGGGTGTACGCCGGCCTGGCGCACGCCGAGCGGGCCCAGGCGGCGGCGCTGCGCGGCGACGCGACACACGCGGCGGAGGCGATGGCGGAGGCGGACCGCACCCACGCCCCGGGCATGGCCGTGCTGTACCCGTGGCTGGAGCAGGCCCGGGGCGCGGTGCACGCCGCCGCCGGTGACCTGCCGGCCGCCACCAAGCACCTGTGCGCGCTGGCCGACCGGCTCCGCGAGGACGGCTTCGCGGGCCACGAGCTGCTGGTCCTGCTCGACCTGGTCCGGTTCGGCCAGGCCGGCGCCCCGGTCGGACCCACCTGCATCGACGGTGGGCGGCGGACAGTGGCTCAGCGCCTGGCCGAACTCTCCGAGCGGGTCGACGGGACCCTCCCCCCGCTGGTCGCCCGGTACGCCCGCGCGGCGGTCGACCACTCCCCCGCCGAACTGCTCGCCGTCGCCGACGACTTCGCCGCACGGGACCTGGTCGTGCACGCCGCCGAGGCCACCGCGATGGCCCTGCACAGGGCGGGGCGCAGCCGGGCCGCCGCGACCGGTGCGGCCCGGGAACGCCTCGCCGATCTGCTCCGCCGCTGCGACGGGGTGTCCACCCCGGCACTGCGGCTGCTCCGCCCGGCGCTCAGCGAGCGCGAGTGGGAGGTGGCCCGGCTGGCCGCCGAGGGCGCCACCAGCCGGGCCATCGCCGAGCGGCTCTACCTGTCCAGCCGCACGGTCGAGAACCACCTCCAGCGGGTCTACAGCAAGCTGGGGGTGGCCGGCCGGGCCGAGCTGCGGGCGGCCCTGCGGTCCATGCCGGGCCACGACGGCACCGATCCGGTCTGAACTCTAGGCTGGGGGCGTGAGCACCCTTCGCCCCGCGCTGCTGACCGACCACTACGAGCTGACCATGGTCAGCGCCGCCCTGCGGGACGGCACGGCCGACCGCCGCTGTGTCTTCGAGGTGTTCAGCCGGCGGCTGCCGAGCGGCCGGCGCTACGGAGTGGTCGCCGGAACGGCCCGGCTGGTCGAGCTGATCCGGGAGTTCCGGTTCGACGCCGCGGAGGTCGACTTCCTGCGCCGTACCGGGGTGGTGGACGACCGGGCGGCCGAGTGGCTGACCGGCTACCGCTTCACCGGCGACGTCGAAGGGTACGCCGAGGGTGAGCTGTTCTTCCCCGGTTCCCCGATCCTCACCGTCTCCGGCGGCTTCGCCGAGTGCGTGGTGCTGGAGACGCTGGTGCTGTCGGTGCTCAACCACGACTGCGCGGTCGCCGCCGCGGCGGCCCGCATGGTCACCGCCGCCCGCGGCCGGGCGTTGATCGAGATGGGGTCCCGGCGGGCGCACGAGGGGGCCGCGGTGGCCGCGGCCCGGGCGGCCTACCTGGCCGGGTTCCGGTTCACCTCCAACCTCGCCGCGGGGCAGCTGTACGGCATCCCCACCGCGGGCACCGCCGCGCACGCGTTCACCCTGCTGCACGACGACGAGCGGGCGGCGTTCGCCTCGCAGGTCGCCACGCTGGGCAAGGACACCACCCTGCTGGTCGACACGTACGACATCAGCCAGGGCATCCGGAACGCGATCGAGGTGGCCGGGCCGGAGCTGCGGGCGATCCGGATCGACTCCGGAGACCTGACCGTCATCGCCCAGCAGTCCCGGGAGCTGCTCGACTCGCTCGGGGCCACCGAGACGAAGATCATCGTCTCCGGCGACCTGGACGAGTACTCCATCGCCACGCTCGCCGCCGAGCCGGTCGACATGTACGGCGCGGGCACCGCCGTGGTGACCGGCTCGGGCGCGCCCACCGCCGGCCTGGTCTACAAGCTGGTCGAGGTCGAGGGGCGGCCGGTGGTCAAGCGCTCCGAGCAGAAGGCCACCATCGGCGGGCGGAAGGTGGCCGTGCGCCGGCACAAGCCGACCGGCACCGCCACCGAGGAGATCATCGTGCCGCAGGGGGTGCCGGACCGGCAGCCGAACGACCGGCTGCTCCAGCGTTCCTTCATCGTGGAGGGTGAACCGGTGGCGCTGCCCACCCTCGACGAGTCGCGGGAGCACCTGCGGCAGTGCCTGATCTCCATCCCCTGGGAGGGGCTGAAGCTCTCCGGCGGCGACCCGGCCATCCCGGTGACCGTCGTACCCTCGGTCTGAGGAGGTCGCATGAGCAACGCGTTGATCATCGTGGACGTGCAGAACGACTTCTGCGAGGGCGGCTCGCTCGCCGTGGCCGGCGGGGCGGGCGTGGCGTCCGGCATCTCCCGGCTGCTGGCCGCCGAGCCGGACCGCTGGGACCACGTGGTGGCGACGAAGGACTACCACATCGACCCGGGGCCGCACTTCGGCAACCCGCCGGACTACGTCGACTCCTGGCCCCGGCACTGCGTGGTGGGCACCGCCGGATCGGAGTTCCACCCCGACCTGGAGACCGACCGGGTGGAGGCGATCTTCCACAAGGGCGAGCACGCCGCCGCGTACTCCGGTTTCGAGGGGCACGCCGGCGACGGCGAGTGCCTGGCCGACTGGCTGCGCCGGCACGACGTCGACCGGGTCGACGTGGTGGGGATCGCCACCGACCACTGCGTGCGGGCAACCGCGCTGGACGCCGCCCGGGAGGGCTTCCACACCACCGTGCTGCTCGACCTCACCGCCGCGGTGGCGCCGGATACCCTCGACGTGGCGCTGCGGGCGTTGGCGGGGGCCGACGTGACCATGGTCGGCAAGCCTGTGATCAGGACCGCTTGACCAGGTAATTGGTTGCGACCGTCGCACCTCCGGCTGAGGATGTCCGCCGGAGGTACGGACCGTCGTGAACTTGAAGCCTTACCGGGAGGCGCTCGCCCTGCCCGGTCTCCGGTCGCTGCTGCTGGTGTCGGTGCTGGCCCGCGTCCCACTCACCGCGACCGGGGTGACGCTCACCTTCCACGTCGTGCTGGACCTCGGCCGGGGCTACGGCGCCGCCGGCCTGGTCGGCGCCGCGTCGACCGTCGGCGCCGCGCTCGGCTCCCCGCTGCTCGGCCGGCTGGTCGACCGGCGCGGCCTGCGCCCGGTGCTGCTGCTGACCACGGTCGCGGAGGGCGTCTTCTGGGCCGGCGCGCCGACCCTGTCGTACCCGGTGCTGCTGCCGGCGGCCTTCCTGGCCGGGCTGTTCGCCCTGCCGGTCTTCTCGGTGGTCCGCCAGTCGGTCGCGGCGCTGGTACCGGCCGAACGCCGCCGCCCGGCGTACGCGCTGGACTCGATGTCGGTGGAGCTGTCGTTCATGGTCGGCCCGGCGCTGGCCGTGGCGCTCGCCACCGCCGGATCGCCGCGCATCACCATGTGGGCGGTCGGGGCCGGGATCGTCGCCTCCGGGATCGGGCTCTGGCTGCTCGACCCGCCCACCCGCAGCGTCGGCGAGCCGGTCGGACCGCACCGGAAGGTGCCCCGCCGGGAGTGGCTCACCCCCCGGCTGCTCGCCGTCCTGACGGTGAGCCTGGCGGCCACCCTGGTGCTGGGCGGCACAGATGTCGCGGTGGTGGCGGTGCTGCGGGCCGGCGGTGAGGTCGGGTGGACCGGTGCCGTGCTGGCCGCCTGGGCGGTGGCCTCGCTGGTGGGCGGCTTCGCGTACGGGGCGGTCACTCGCTCGTTCGCGCCGCTGGTCCTGATGGCGGCGCTCAGCCTGACCACGATTCCGGTCGGGCTGGGCGGTGCCCACTGGTGGCTGCTCTGCCTCGCGCTCGTCCCGGCCGGCGCGCTCTGCGCGCCCACGATCGCCTCGACCTCCGACGCGGTGAGCCGGCTCGCCCCGGCCGGCGTGCGCGGCGAGGCGATGGGCCTGCACGGCTCGGCGGTCACCGTCGGCATCGCCCTCGGCGCGCCGCTCGCCGGTGCGGTGATCGACGCGTCGGCCCCGCTGTGGGGTTTCGTGGTGACCGGCGCGATCGGCGTCCTGGTGGCCCTGGCGGTGCTCCCCGTCGAGCTGCGCCACCGCCGTACGCCCGTCGTCCCCACCACCCCCACCCCCGACCCCGAACTGACCCCCTCCCCCGCCTGATTCCCTCTCTTCAGAGGGACGGCCGGCAGACGGAGGCAGCAGGTGATCAAGGAGTTTGCGTCGGATCAGCCCTCGATTCGGACGCAAACTCCTTGATCACCTGCACGGGGACAGGAGGACAGGGTCGGAAAATGGCGACGGGCGCCGCACCCGGTGGGGTGCGGCGCCCGTCGTGTGGCGTGCGCGCCGGTGTCAGTCGCGGTTTCCGGAGGTGTCGTCCTGGTAGCTGGCGCCACCGTTGGCGGCGCTGGTCAGCGGCTTCGCGCCGCCCTCCGGCGGGCCGGCCAGGGTCCGCCCGGCGGCCAGCTCGGGGAACTTCAGGTCGA
>NZ_JBJZOG010000099.1:0-23136 GCF_047200535.1 Micromonospora mangrovicola
GGTGGATCCACCGGCACCCCGCTCGACGTCCGGCCCCGGGCGCGGCTTCGCGGTTCCGCCGCCGGGGCCGCCCCCGGGACGGAGAATCGCGGCGTGGCCAACGAGTCCTTCCGGCGGGAACGGCGACGGGCTGCCGCGGCCATCGCGCTGCTGCTCGTCGCCTACTTCGCCGTCCCCATGGAACCGGACCCGAACGGGCTTCGGCTGGCCCTGCGTTCGCTCGGCACTCTGGTGCTGGTGCTCGTCGTGGCGTTCCTGGTCACCGGTCAGGTACGCCGCCAACTCGCCGTCGAGCAGCCCACCGGTGACGCGGAGATCCGGGCGCTGCTCCGGCTCGCCGTCGCGCTGATCGCCGGACTGCTGGTCTTCGCGCTCGCCGACTACGTGGTGGCGAACAGCCGCCCGGGCGAGTTCAGCGGGCTGCGCACGCGGATCGACGCGCTCTACTTCGCCCTCACCACGCTGACCACCGTCGGCTACGGCGACGTGCACGCCCAGGGGCAGATCGCCCGGGTGGTGGTCTGCGCACAGATGGTCTTCAGCATCGGGGTGATCGCCACCGGCGCGTCCATCGTGGTCAGGCAGATGACCCAGCGTCCCGGGGCGAGGCGAGGCTGATCAGCACGTCGCCGCCGAGCCGGCCGTGCTCGGGCTCGCGGGTCACCGCGCCGGACGCGAGCAGCGAGGTCAGCGCCCGGTTCGCGTCGGCGGCCCGGTAGACCGTCGAGGTGGCCGCGAAGCGGCGCAGCTCGGCGACCGTGCGCGGGCCGGAGCGGGTGAGTTCGGCGAGCAGTTCGCGGCGCAGCGGGCCGGGTTCCGGTTCCAGGGTGATGGCGAGCAGCCGCCCCGCCGGGTCGGCCGGGTCGCGGTAGCGGACGCCGGCGTACTCGTCGACCGCCCAGAGCGCGTCCTTGAGAGCTTCGAGGCTCTTGTCCGAACCGGTGGCGTACGCCAGCAGCCGGGCCGGTCCACCGTCCGTGGGGATCAGCTCCACCTCGGTGACCAGCGGGAACCCGGCTGCGGTCAGGGCCGGCCGGGCCGGCCGGCCGGGCGCGGTGACCAGCAGCAGCTCGGCCGGCCGTCCGGTGGCCACGGCGGCCAGCAGGGCCGGGTCGGCCGCGCCGCCGTGGACCACGGCCAGCAGCGGTGCGCCGGCCGCGCCGGCGGCCTTGAGCACCACCGGCAGCCGGTCCGGGTGGCCGGGCACCACGTGCACGGCAACGTCCGCCGGCAGGGCGGCCTCGGCCGCGCCGAGCCGGGTCGGCAGCTCCGCGCCGCCGTCGGCGAGCACCAGCACGGTCAGCCGCCGGCCGCGCAGCCGGTCGGCGAACTCGGCCACCACCCGCAGCGCGGCCTCCGCGTCGCCGGTGTCGGCCCCGGCGTACGCGAGGGCCAGGGTGGCCCGCCGGGAGCGGTGCAACGCTCCCGGGAGCCAGTGGTCGAGCTGCCGGACGAGCAGCTCGCGCAGGACGGCGTCGGTCGACATGCTGCCGTTCTACCGCATCGGCGCGGTGGCCGGTGCGGTGGTGCGTCAGGCGGGGACGGAGATGCCCACCCCGCCGCGGGTCTGGCCGCCGTAGCGCTGCCGCTCCCGGTCGAGGTCGAGCCGGCCGATCCGCTTGCGGGCGGCGAGGGCGTCCTCGTCGAGCAGGTCGGCGGGGACGATCCAGACGATCTCGAACTCCAGCCCGTCCGGATCCTGACCGTAGAGGCTCTTGGTGGTGCCGTGGTCGGAGGCGCCGACGAGGGCGCCGGCCGCGGACAGCCGCTCGGCGGTGGCGGCCAGCTCGTCCAGGGTGTCGAGCTCCCAGGCCAGGTGGTAGAGGCCGACGGTGGCCCGGCCGGCCGGCGACGGGCCGGCGGCGGCGCCGATCTCGAAGAGGCCGAGGTCGTGGTCGTTGGTGGAGCCGGCCGCCTGGAGGAAGGCAGCGCCCCGGAACCCGTCCGGCGTCATCGCCACCGGACGGAAGCCCAGCACGTCGCGGTAGAAGGCGACGCTGCGCTCGAGGTTGCGGACGTAGAGCACGGCGTGGTTGAGCCGGTGGATTCCCATGCCACCGACGGTACCCCGGTTTGGTTGAGCGTTCAACAACATGAACTATGATGGGCGTCATGACCCGGTGGCTGGACCCCGACGAACAACGGACCTGGCGCGCGTTCCTCGCCGCCAGCCGGGCACTGATGGACGCCCTCGACCGTGAGCTGCAACGCGACGCCGGCATGCCGCACGCCTACTACGAGATCCTGGTCCGGCTCTCCGAGGCCCCCGACCGGCGGATGCGGATGAGCGAGCTGGCCGACGCCACCGGCTCCTCGCGCAGCCGGCTCTCGCACGCCGTCTCGCGCCTGGAGGCGGCCGGCTGGGTCCGCCGGGAAGACTGCCCCACCGACCGCCGCGGCCAGATCGCCGTACTCACCGGCGCCGGCTTCAGCACCCTCGCCGCCGCCGCGCCCGGCCACGTCGAGGGGGTACGCCGGCACCTCTTCGACGCGCTGAGCCCCGCCCAGGTGGACCAGCTCCGACGGATCAGCGAGACCCTGGCCGACCATCTGACCGGATCCTGACCAATCTGATCCACGCCGGGGGTTGTACTTACCGTCGTCGAATGAGCACGATGGGGCGTGTCCTCCGGCTTCGGCGAACTGACTGTCCAGGCGCACCACCTGGTGTCCGAAGGCGACCTCGCCGGTGCCCAGCAGTTGCTCGCCGAAGCGCTCACCGACGCCGATCCGCGTCCCGCCAACGCCTCCCCCGAACTGGCCGACGCCGCCGGCCTCCAGGCCCGGGTGCTGGTCGCCCTCGGCGAGCCGCACACCGCCCGCGGCTGGGCCGCCTTCGCGTACGCGGCGGCCACCCGGCTGTACGGCCGCTCGGACGACCGCACCGTCACCGCCGCCGCCACCCTCGCCGCCGTACTGCACCGGGTCGGCAGCGACGCCCGGGCCGCCCGGCTCTACTCCGACATCATCATCGAGCTGACCGCGCGGGACGGCCCCGAGTCGCGGCGGGTGCTGGCCGCGCACGCCGACCTGGCCACCGTGGAGTACGCCCGGGGCCAGTGCGCGGTCGCCCGGGACCGCCTCCAGGACGCCTGGGAGCTGCACCGGGAGGTGTACGGCGACGGCCACCCCAGCGGCATCAAGATGCTGGCCAAGCTCGGCGCGATGGAGCGTGACTGCGGCCGGTACGCGGACTCCCACGAGCACCTGGCGCTCGCCGAGGAGCTGTGCTCGCTGCACCTGGCCGCCGACGACCCGCTCGCCACGCAGGTCGCCACCCTGGCCCGGGCCGCCGCCGACCCGGACCACGTCTGCGCCGGACCCGAGCCACCGGCCCGGGAGACGCCCGTGGTGCCGGCCGCCCGGGTCCCCCCGACCGCCGAGGGCCCGCCGGAGCCGCCGCCGCACGACCCGCCGGACCGCGGCGACGAGGATCCGCCGGAGCTGCTGCCGCTCTACCACCCGCCGGAGCGCACCGCCGAGCCGGCCGAGGCGGCGCACGTGCCGAACCCGCGTACGCCCCCGGACGCCGACGACGACCTCGCCGGGCCGGTCGACGACTTTTGGCCGCCGGCGGAACAGCCCCTCGACGACCCGGCCGCCGGGGAGAGCGCCCTGCCGCCGACCGTGGTCGGGCTGACCGGGGAGGAGCCGGCCGGCGTACGCCGGGTGCCCGGGACCGCCGAACCCGAACCGCCGTCGGGCTACCTGCCGGTGCACGTGCCCCGCCCGCCGGCACCCGAGGGCCGGACCACCCCGTGGCTGCCGCTGGTGGTCGCCGGGGTGATCGTCGCCCTGCTGCTCGGCACCATCGCGGTGGTGGCCGGGGTGTCCCGGGTGGACCGGGCGCGGGGCACGCCGACGCCGGCCCTGACCACCGGTGCGCCGCCCAGCGGCACCCCCGCCCCGCCCACCGGCACGCCGGACGCCGCCCCCGCCTCCGCGGGCGCCCCGCCCGGCCGGGTCCGGCTCACCGACCGGCGGGACAGCATCCTGCTGAGCTGGTCCTACCCGGCCGGCGCGGAAGGGCCGGTGGTCATCGCCGGGGGCCGCTCCCGGGACACTCAGCACACCTTCGAGGAGCTGCCCGCGGGCACCGACAGCTATATCGCGTACGGGCTGAGCCGCACCCAGGACTACTGCTTCACCATCGCCGTGGTCTGGTCCACCGACACGGTCGCCCGGGCCGCGCCGGTCTGCACCCGGCGGGGCTGACGCTCAACCCTCCTCGGGCTCGGGCTCGACCAACGCCGGCAGCCGTACGTCCACCCGCAGCCCGCACCGGCCGGGCGCGGCGTCGACCAGCTCGACCGTGCCGCCGGCCCGGCGGACCAGCTCCCGCACGATGGCCAGGCCGAGACCGGCGCCGCCGTCGTCCCGCGCCCGCGCGTCGTCCAGGCGGGTGAACCGCTCGAAGACCCGCTCCCGGTCGGCCGCCGGGATGCCCGGCCCGTCGTCGGTCACGGTCACCAGGTGGTACGCCCGCTCCCCCGTCCCCCGCTGCCGGGGCACCGGCGGGTCCGGGTGCGGGCCGGTGACCGCCAGCGACACCTCGCCGCGGGCGTGCCGCAGCGCGTTGTCCACCAGGTTGGTCAGCACCCGGCGCAGCTCCCCCGGATCCCCCTCGGTCCACACCGGCCCGGGCGGCGGCACCACCCGCACCGGCGGGGACGGGTACCGGTCGGCCACCGCGCGCAGCAGCTCACCCAGCTCCACCGGCCCGGCGGTGCGCGGCGGCCTGCCCGGCCGGCTCGGCTCCTCGTCGAGACGGGCCAGCAGCAGCAGGTCGTTGACCAGCCGGCCGAGCCGTGCGGTGTCGGCGAGCAGGTCGTCGGCCACCGCCGGCCAGTCCGTCGCGTCGCCCAGCCGCCGGCTCACCTCCAGCTCGGTCCGCATGTTGGTCAGCGGGCTGCGCAGCTCGTGCGCCGCGTCGGCGACGAACGCCCGCTGCCGTGCCCGGGCGGCGGCCAGCCGGTCCAGCATGTCGTTGAGGGTGACCGCCAGCCGCTGGATCTCGTCCCGGGCCGCCGGTACGGGCAGCCGCCCCGGACCGGCCCGGTCGGTGATCTCGGCGGCGCCCCGGCGCAGCGCCTCCACCGGTCGCAGCGTGGCGCCGACCACCCGCCAGGCGACCACGGCCAGCCCGGCGACCAGCGGCGGGAAGCCCACCAGCAGCATGGCCCGGACCACGTGCAGGCTGTGCCGGACGTCGGTCATCGACTTGGCGACCAGCACGGTGAGCGGGTCGGCCGGGCTGCCCGCCGGCACGGTCACCACCCGCACCGGGCCGGTCAGCCCGACCCGCCGCCCGTCCACCACCAGGCGCTGGCGCCCGCCGGCGCGGAGCTGGTCGGCGCGCAGCATCGGCACCAGCCGGTCGGCGTCGATGGAGGCGGCGCGGATCCGCGCCTGCCCGTCCACCACCTGTACCCGCAGCTGCCCGCCGGCCACCGGCAGCGGATCGGGCAGGGCCTCGGAGTCGGCGAGCAGCGCCACCGCGTCCGCGGTCCGGAACGCCTCGGCGTCGACCGTGCGCTGCAACGTCCAGCCGAGCGCGCCGAGCAGCAGCGCGCCGCCGAGCGCGAGCCCGACGCTCAGCCCGGCCACCCCGATGAGCATCAGCCGCACCCGCAGCCCGAGAGTCGGCAGCCAGCGGCGCCGGCCGGTCGCGCGCCGCGGGCCGGTCATGTGGCGAGCCGGTAGCCGGCGCCCCGGACGGTCTCCAGCCGGTCCCGGCCGATCTTGCGGCGCAGGTAGCCGACGTAGACCTCGACCGCGTTCGGCGCGGTGTCGAGGCTGGCGTCCCAGACGTGGTCCAGCAGTTCGGTCTTGGAGACCACCTGACCGGCCCGGCGCATCAGGTAGTCGAGCAGGGCGTACTCCCGGGCGGTCAGGGCCACCTCGGCGTCGGCCCGGGTCACCCGCCGCCGCGCCGGGTCCAGCCGCAGATCGCCGACGGCCAGCACGGCCGGACGTTGCGGCGCGCCCCGGCGCAGCAGCGCCCGCAGCCGGGCCAGCAGCACCACGTACGAGAACGGCTTGGTGAGGTAGTCGTCCGCCCCGCAGTCCAGCCCGTCGGCCTGGTCGTACTCGCCGTCCTTGGCCGACAGCATGAGCACCGGCAGCCAGTGCTCCTCGGCGCGCAGCCGGCGCACCACCTCGTACCCGGAGAGGCCGGGCAGCATCACGTCGAGGATCATCGCGTCGTACTCGCCGTGCCGGGCGGCGTCCAGGCCGGCCGGCCCGGTGGACTCGACGTCCACCGCGAAACCCTCCGCCGCCAGGCCCCGGCGCAGCGCCGCCGCGAGCCGCGACTCGTCCTCCACCACCAGCAACCGCACCCGTCCAGGGTGCCACCAGGTGACACCCCCTAGGGATTCTCCTCAGCCCGCTCACAGCGGCCGGGGCGCAGCATTACGGTCAGGAGGTGTCCACCATGTCCGTACTGAAGAACCGCGCCGTGCTGCGGTGGCTGGTCCCGGTGACCGCGGGGGTCGCCGTGATCGGCGGCGGGGCCGCCATCGGCACGTTCGCCGCCACCGCCGAGCCGGCCCTACCACCGCGTACCGCCGCGCAGCTGCTGGAAGACCTGCGGACGTCCCGCCTCGACGGGCTCTCCGGCACCGTGGTGCAGCGCGCCGACCTCGGGCTGCCGCCCCTGGCCAACCTGGCCGGGATGGCCGGCGGCGATGAGCTGACCAGCCTGATCACCGGCACCCACACGCTGCGGGTCTGGTACGCGGGCCCGGACCGGCAGCGGCTGGCCCTGGTCGACACGCTCGGCGAGCGGGACGTGCTGCGCAACGGCCGCGACCTGTGGACGTGGAGCAGCCGGACCAACACCGCGTCGCACCGCACGCTGCCGGCCGGCGACGCGGACGTGCCGTCCGCGCCGGCCACCCCGGCCGACGCCGCCGACCGGGCCCTCGCGGCGATCGACCCGAGCACCGCGGTCACCGTCGGCCGCTCCGCCACGGTGGCCGGGCGCAGCGCGTACGAGCTGGTGCTCACCCCGCGCGACGCCGCGTCCCTGGTGCACCAGGTCCGCATCGCGCTGGACGCGAAGGAGCACGTGCCGCTGCGCTTCGAGGTGCTCGCCGACGGTGCCGACGAGCCGGCCTTCGAGGTGGCCTTCACCCAGGTGGACTTCCGCACGCCCGACGCGGACCAGTTCCGGTTCAACCCGCCGGCCGGGGTGAGCGTGACCGAGGAGAAGGTCGACGGGCGGGGGCCGGTCGGGAAGCACCTGCCGGACGCCGACCGGAAGGACGGCTCGGAGGTGCGGACCGTCGGGACCGGCTGGACCACGGTGTTGGTGGCGCGGCTCGACAAGGTCGGTCCGGCCGGCGGGGCCGACGCCGCGACGCCGCCGCGGGAGCCGGGCCGCGGCGGGCCGGCGACCGGGCCGGGCCCGGGTGCCGACGTGGCGGGGCTGCTGGGGGCGCTGCCGAAGGTGAGTGGGGACTGGGGCAGCGGCCGGCTGCTCACCTCGAAGCTGTTCAGCGTGCTGCTCACCGACGACGGGCGGGTGCTGGCCGGGCTGGTCACCCCGGAGCGGCTCTACCAGGTGGCCCGGGGCTGACCGACTGATCGGGACCCGTCGGGGGTCCGGCCGGCGACCGCCGGCCGGGCCCCCGAATGCTGTGGTCAGGGGTGCGGGGCGGTGTGACGTGATCGCGGGCGGCCGGACCGGCTTGGTCCGGGGGTGGGCCACGCGGTATGTTTCTCAGTTCAAACACAAAAAGGAATGGCCTCAGAAAGCCATTCCTGCGCTTATTTTAGGCAACGAGGAGCCGGCTTGTCAACGCACTCCGACGTATCGGCTGAGCTGCACCAGGACGACGAGATCGGTCGCGAGCAGGAGTACGTCTCGATGCTCTACGACCGGCTGGACGGGCTGCGCGACCAGGCCGCCCGACGGCTCGACGACGAGCTGCGGGCCACCGGCGGCACGTTGCAGGCCCGCTCCCAGCGTGACTCCGCCGTCGGGATGTACGCCGACCAGGTCGAGCAGTACTCCGCGGTGGAGAGCGGCCTCTGCTTCGGCCGGCTCGACGGCGACGACGGCTCCCGCCGCTACATCGGCCGGATCGGCATCTTCGACTCCGGCGGCGACTACGACCCGCTGCTGATGGACTGGCGCGCCCCCGCCGCCCGGGCGTTCTACCTGGCCACCGCCGCCAACCCGCAGGGCGTACGCCGACGCCGGCACCTGCGTACCCGGGACCGGAAGGTCACCGGCCTCAACGACGAGGTGCTGGACATCGCCACCGCCTCCCCCACCGCGCACGAGGAGCTGACCGGCGAGGCGTCGCTGCTCGCCGCGCTGAACGCCGGGCGTACCGGCCGGATGCGCGACATCGTGGAGACCATCCAGGCGGAGCAGGACCGGATCATCCGCGCCGACCTGCCGGGCGTCATGGTGGTGCAGGGCGGCCCCGGCACCGGCAAGACCGCCGTGGCGTTGCACCGGGCCGCGTACCTGCTCTACACGCACCGGGAGCAGCTCTCCACCCGGGGCGTGCTGCTGGTCGGCCCGAACGCCACCTTCCTGCGCTACATCTCCCAGGTGCTCCCGGCGCTGGCCGAGACCGGCGTGCTGCTGCGTACCCAGGCGGACCTCTTCCCGGGGGTGAGCGCCCGGCGCACCGAGCCGGCGGAGACCGCCGCGCTGAAGGGTCGGGCGGTGCTGGCCGAGGTGCTGGCGAACGCCGTCCGGGACCGGCAGTGGGTGCCGGACGAGCCGCTGGAGATCGAGCTGCCGCAGCGGGAGATCCTCACCCTGGACCCGGCGGTCGTCCGGCAGGCCCGGGAGCGGGCCCGCCGCTCGCAGCGCCCGCACAACCTGGCCCGCGCGCTGTTCGACATCGAGATCGTGCACGCGCTCGCCGCCCAGGTCGCCGAGCGGATCGGCGCCGACCCGCTCGGCGGGGAGAACCTGCTCTCCGAGGCCGACGTCGCGGAGATCCGCCGGGAGCTGCGGGAGGAGCCCGAGATCCGCGCCACGCTGGACGAGCTGTGGCCGGTGCTCACCCCGCAGCGCCTGCTCGCCGACCTGTACGCCTCGGCGGAGCGGATCGCCACCGCCGCGCCGATGCTCACCGACGCCGAGCGGGCGCTGCTGCACCGCGAGCCGGGCGGCTGGACGCCGGCCGACGTGCCGCTGCTGGACGAGGCGGCCGAGCTGCTCGGCGAGGACGAGCGGGCCGCCGTGGCCCGCCGCGAGCGGCTGCGCGCCCTGGAACGCGAGTACGCCGAGGGCGTGCTGGAGATCTGGCGCGGTTCCCGCTCCATCGACGTCGAGGACGAGGCCGACGGCGGCGAGATCCTCGGCGTCACCGACCTGATCGACGCCGACCGGCTGTCGGAACGGCAGGAGGACGCCGAGCGGCTGACCACCGCGCAGCGGGCCGCCGCCGACCGGGGCTGGGCGTTCGGGCACGTCATCGTCGACGAGGCGCAGGAGCTGTCGCCGATGGCGTGGCGGCTGCTGATGCGCCGCTGCCCGGGCCGGTCGATGACGATCGTCGGGGACGTGGCGCAGACCGGCGCGCTCTCCGGCACGCCGTCCTGGGCCGAGGCGCTCGAACCGTATGTGGCGGACCGGTGGCGGCTGGAGGAGCTGACCGTCAGCTACCGCACCCCGGCCGAGATCATGGCGGTCGCCGCCGACGTGCTCACCGCGATCGACCCGGCGCTGCGCCCGCCCCGCTCGGTACGCGCCAGCGGTGTGCCGCCGTGGGACCGTACCGTCGGGGCGGACCGGCTCGGTGCGGAGCTGGTCGAGGCGACGGCGCGGGAGGCGGCCGGGCTGGCCGACGGGCGGCTCGGGGTGATCGTGCCGACCGGGCGGGTGGCCGAGCTGGGCGCGGCGGTGGTCGCCGCGCTGCCGGAGGCCGCGGTCGGCGAGCAGCCCGAGCTGGCGAACCGGGTGGTGGTGCTCACCACCGAGCAGGCCAAGGGGCTGGAGTTCGACTCGGTGCTGGTGGTCGAGCCGGCGCGGATTGTCGCCGAGTCCCCGCGCGGGCACAGCGACCTCTACGTGGCCCTCACCCGCGCCACCCAACGCCTCGGCATCCTCCGCACCGCCTGAACCCCGCCCCGCCCCGCCCCCTGACCGGGGCGGGGCGGACGGGGTCGGTCCGGTCAGCCCGGGTTGGCGCCCTCGTCGGTGAAGTTGCCGACCTGGCTGCCGCTGGCCGAGGCGTCGCTCGTCGAGCCGCCGGCCGGGGTGCTCATGCCACCGGTGGTGGCGTCGCCGGTGGTGGTCGGCGCGACCGTGCCCCGATGCCGTTCCGGCTGTCGGGCCAACCGCCGGGCGCTGGCCGGCCCCGCGGTGCCGCCGGTCGTGGTGACCGCACCCTGACCCCCGGTCGGGCCGCCGTCGCGGAGCACGTTCGCGTCCACCGCGATGTGCGCCGGGTCGTCCGGGTCCTCCTCCTGGATCACCCGCGTCACGTCGGTCTGCGGCACGGTGACCTCGTCGAGCGCGCCCTCGCCGTACACGCCGCCGGCGACCCGCTCCTCGGCCCGGCGGGCGGCGTCCTGCCGCATGTCGTCCTCACGCACGTCAACCACCTCGCAGATCTCTCGGGATCCTCCGTGCGTGCCCGACGACCGGCGGCCCAAACCGTCCCCCGGGGGCGCCGGTCGCGCGTCCCGTTCGTGCCCGGATGTCCGACCCCCGGACGGGCCACCCGGGGCTGCTCCTATTCGGCCGGGGGCCGGCGTTACCTCTCGGGAGGGCCCGGGTAGACGGTGGGTGCCCCCGCCATGAACGCGAACCGTGCCGTGGCCGACACGCGGTAGCGGGGCGAGGGAGTGCAGGGAACGACTCATCAAATCCTGAGGAGGACCAGATGAGCACGCAGGCTGCATCCACCAGGCCCATGAATCGACCGATGCAGGACGTCTCAAACCGGGCGGCCATGCAGGAGAGCCCGACCCGTCCGATGCCGATGGCGCACGACGGTCACCGGGAGCAGATGCCGTCGCCGGGCACCGAGACCAAGCAGGCGTTCCTCACTACCGAGTTCTGGGTGTACGCCGCCGCTGTCGCGGTCGTCGTGATCGCCGCGTTCTGGCGTGGTCCGGCCATCGACGGACTGAACATCAACAACCCGAACGCGGCTTGGTGGTACCTGACCGCCCTGACCGGCGCCTACCTGCTGAGCCGCGGCCTGTCCAAGGCCGGCAGCGCGCGCCGGTCCGGAGCCGAGCGCCGGGCCGGTCGCTGACCCGCGCCCGACCTGAAAAGCACGACGGTGGCCTCGGGGGGAACGCCCCGGGGCCACCGCCGTCGCGTCGTCCCGAGCCCACACCGGAACGGGGTGGACTCCTACTCGAAGTCGCCGCCGAAGTCGTCGAAGTCGCCCTCGAACGCCTCCTCGATCAGCTCGCCGGCGACCAGGCCGCCCGCGACACCGAGCGCGGCGCCCGCCACCATGCCGCCCACGCCCGAGCCGGGCCGGCCGTGGTGGCCGTAGCCGTGGCCGTGCGGGGCGCCGAAGCCGTGGGCGCGCAGGTTGCCGTAGCGGGAGGTGGTCTCGCGCAGCCAGCCGTCCACCACCTGGACCCAGTCGGTCCGGTCGGCGTCGCCGTGCGGCACCGCGTACCGACCGAAGGCGTCGTGGCCGGCGCTGAGGAAGCCGCCGCGCTTGTCGCACTCCAGGATCACGTCGACGCCCCGCTGGTTGGTCACGAAGGTCAGCTCGACCTCGTTGATCACCTGCGCGTACTGGGGCGCGGCGAAGAACTCTATCTCCTGGTAGAACGGCAGCGTCTGCTGCACGCCGTGGATGTGGCCGCGCTCCAGGTCGGCGTGCTTGAACCGGAACCCGAGCGCCTGGAAGGCGTCGAGGATCCGTTCGTGGATCGGCAGCGGGTGGACCGCCACGTGGTCCAGGTCGCTCTTGTCCACCGCCCGGGCCACCGCCAGCTCGGTGCGCAGCCCCATCGTCATGCCGTGCAGCCGCTGGCCGTACACGTCGGTGACCGGGGTCTCCCACGGCACCGCGAGCTGGAACGGGATGGACAGTTGCTGCTTCGGGGCCAGTTCGAACGGCCCGCTCACCGGCATCCGGTGGAACTCCATGACGCCCGCGTACTCGGTGTCGCCGCCCTCGATCTCCACCCGGGTGACCAGGCCGACGGCGATGTGCTCGATGCTGGCCGGCGCGTCTCCGCCGATCAGGTTCACGTGCCCGTCCAGGGCCAGGCCGGGCCGGGTGTTCGGGTTGGTCAGCACCGTGTCGACGCTCGGGCCGCCCACGCCGAACGCGCTCAGCATCTTCTTGAAGACCATCGCCACTCCCGCTTTTACCGTCAGCACGCTCCACGGTGGAGCGTTCGGGCCACAAAGGGCACCCTAACCTGGGCGGCTGTGAAGTGCCTGAAAGCGGCTCCGCCCAGTTCGGCCCTCCGGCGTTCCGGACGCGGTCACGGCCGCGACCGAGCCGCGGCGACGAGTCGGGTGAGGATGTCCCGCCACCGCTGGAACATCAGCAGGTGGCCGCCGTCCGGGACCTCGGTCAGGTGCGCGTCGGGAAGCCGCGCGGCGACGTGGCGGGCCGCCGCCACCGGGACGGTCGGATCCGCGGCCGCGCCAGAGTTCGACGTGGGACCGGATGTCGGCGAGATCGAACCCCCAGGGTTGCCGGTAGAGCCGCAGTTCACCGGCGGTCGCGGCGCCGTCGCGCCAGCGCGGGGATCGGGCGGCGCCGAGCCCGTGGCGTCTAGGCGGGTGAGTCAGTCGGCGTCGACGACGATCAGCTCGCCGACCTGCTCGCCGATCTGGCGGCGCGCCTCGGCCGGCAGGCCACCGTCGGTGATCAGCACGTCCGCCTCGTCCAGCGGCGCGATGGTGGCGATGCCGATGGTCTCCCACTTGGTGTGGTCGGCGAGCACGACCAGCCGCCGGGCGGCCCCGATCAACCGCTTGTTGACCGCCGCCTCCAGCAGGTTGGGGGTGGTGAACCCGGTCCGCGGACTCATCCCGTGCACGCCGAGGAAGAGCAGGTCGACGTTGAGCGCGCCGATGGCCGCCTCGGCCACCGGCCCGGTCAACGCGTCCGACGGCGTACGGATGCCGCCGGTGAGCACGACGGTCTGGTCCGGGCGGGGGTTCTGGTAGAGCACGTCGGCGACCGGGATCGAGTTGGTGACCACGGTGAGGCCGCGCACGTCGGCGAGGCGGCCGGCGAGGGCGGCGGTGGTGGTGCCGGCGGAGAGGGCGATGGCCATGCCGGGCTCGACCAGCCCGACGGCCCGCTCCGCGATGGCCCGCTTCTCGACCTGCTGCCGGATCGACTTGGCGGCGAAGCCCGGCTCGTCGGCCGAGCCGGGGCCGGCGAGGGTCGCTCCGCCGTGGACCTTGTCGACCAGGCCCCGATCGGCGAGCACCTCGAGGTCCCGCCGGATGGTCATGTCGGACACGCCGAAGCGGCTGACCAGGTGGCTGACGCGGACACCGCCGTGCTGGCGGATCAGCTCCAGGATGGCGCTCTGCCGTTGCTGGGCGAGCATCGAACCCCTCCTCTGTGCGCACGAGGCACGGTACGCGGACTCAGGCGACCTCGGCCGCCCGGTCCCCGGGGACGGATCCCTCGCGGACCACCGCCACCTCGCCCGCCGGGACGACCAGTTCGCCGTCGCTGCGGCCGCCGCCGAGCAGCTCGGTGCCGGTGACGGCGACCCGGGCCTCGGCGTCGGTGTGGTTGATGACGAAGAGCCAGCTCGCACCGCCGGCGCCGCGGCGGCGAACCACCTCCACGCCCGCCGGGGCGGACACCGGCGGCCGGGCCCCGGACTCGGTGAGCAGCCGGGCCACGAGCCGGTCGGTGGCCGCGGCGTCGAGCCGGGTACCGACGTACCAGGCGGCGCCTTCGCCGACCGCGTGGCGGGTCAGCGCGGGCACCCCGGGCAGCGGCCCGTCGGCGTACGCGGCGAGCACCTCCGCGCCCTCGGCGTGCAGCCACTCGGTCCACACGTCGGCGGTCGCGCCGTCGTCGAGCCGCACCCGCTCACCCGCGCGGAGCGGGAAGAACTCCTCGACACGCAGCCCGAGCAGGTCCCGGAACGCGCCCGGGTAACCGCCGAGCCGGATGTGGTCGTGCTCGTCGACGATGCCGCTGAAGTAGGTCACCAGCGCCGTGCCGCCGGCCTCGACGTAGCGGCGCAGCGCCGTGGCGTCGGCGTCGCGGACCAGGTAGAGGGTGGGCGCCAGGACCAGCCGGTAGCGCGACAGGTCGGTGGACGGGTGCACCACGTCGGCGGTGACCCCGGCCCGCCAGAGCGCGCCGTGCAGGGCGGCGAGCCGGTCGGCGTAGGTGACGTCGACGCTCGGGTGGGAGTCGAGTTCGGCGCCCCACCATGCCTCGTAGTCGAACAGGATCGCCACGTCGGCGTCGACCCGGCTGCCGCGTACCTCGGCGAGGGCCTTCAGGTCGGCGCCGAGCCGGCAGACCTCGCGGTACACCTTGGTCTCCGGGCCGGCGTGCGGCACCAGCGCGGAGTGGAACTTCTCCGCCCCGGCCCGGGAGGCCCGCCACTGGAAGAAGAGCACCCCGTCGGCGCCGCGCGCCACGTGCCCGAGGCTGTTGCGGCGCAGCTGGCCGGGGGTCTTGGCGACGTTGCGCGGCTGCCAGTTGACCGCGCTGGTGGAGTGTTCCATCAGCAGCCAGGGCGCGCCGCCCGCGACGCCCCGGGTGTGGTCCGCCGCGAGGGCCAGGTTGACCTGCGGCTGCGGGTCGGCGGCGGTGAGGTAGTGGTCGTTGGCGACCAGGTCCACGTCGGCCGCCCACGAGTGGTAGTCGAGGTACTTGATGCCGGTGCCGATCATGAAGTTCGTGGTCACCGGCTGCGGGGCCAGCCGGGTCAGCAGCTCCCGCTCGGCGCGCAACTGGGCCCGCTGCTCGTCGGAGGAGAAGCGCAGGAAGTCGAGCTGCTGGGTGGGGTTGGCGAAGGTCGGCGCGGTCCGCGGCGGGTTGATCTCGGCCCAGTCGTGGTACCGCTGACTCCAGAACGCGGTGCCCCAGGCGGCGTTGAGCGTGTCGAGGTCGCCGTAGCGGTCGCGCAGCCAGCGGCGGAACGCCTCGGCGCTGACGTCGCAGTAGCAGTGCACGTTGTGGCAGCCCAACTCGTTGGAGACGTGCCACATCACCACGGCCGGGTGGTCGGCGTACCGGCCGGCGACGGCCTCGACCAGGGCGAGCGAGCGCTCCCGGAAGATCGGCGAGCTGGGGCAGTACGCCTGCCGGCCGCCGGGCCAGAGCACGGTCCCGTCGGCGCGGCGGGGCAGCGTCTCCGGGTGGCGGTGGGCCAGCCAGGGCGGTGGGCTCGCGGTGGCGGTGGCCAGGTCGACGCTGATCCCGCCGGCGTGCAGCAGGTCCAGCGCCCGGTCGAGCCAGCCGAACTCGTGGCGCCCGGGGGCGGGTTCCAGCAGGGCCCAGGAGAAGATCCCGACCGAGACCAGGTTGACCCCGGCCCGGCGCATCAGCGTGACGTCCTCGGCCCAGGTCTCCTCGGGCCACTGCTCCGGGTTGTAGTCGGCGCCGTACCAGATGCTCTCGCCGTGCCAGTTCCGCATGAGAGCAGAGCGTGCCCCCGAATGGCACTCAAGTCAACACTTTCCAACATCGACTGCCGTTCCAACGTTTACCGCCGCCCAGCCAATGTCACAACTGGGTTATCGCTGTCCGCCTGCCCTCTTGACAGCACGGAACCAAGGGGTAGCTTCAAGCGCCACCGGCTGTTTGTGTTCGGACATGTGGATTCACGGTGGATCTACGGGCCCCGGCACGAACACCGATCCCCGCCATCCATCACGGCCCTTGGGCGCAGCGCACCTCTTCCACGCAGGAGGCACAATGTCCCGTCCCCGCTCGCAAGCCGAGTACCTCGCCCGACTCGTACCCCCGTCCGTCGCCGGCCTGAACCGCCGCTCGCTGCTGGCCGGCGCGGCCGGCGCGGGCGCGCTGCTCGGCACGGGACTGCTCGCCGGCTGCGGCTCCGACTCCGGCTCCGGCGGCGACGCCAAGACCGTGTCGCTCGGCTCGAACCAGTCGGACCCGAAGCCGAAGGACGTCATCGCCAAGGTGATGGACGGCTTCAAGACGTCATCCGGGGTCACGGTCGACATCAACACCGTCGACCACAACACGTTCCAGGAGAACATCAACAACTACCTGCAGGGCAAGCCGGACGACGTGTTCACCTGGTTCGCCGGCTACCGGATGCGGTTCTTCGCCGCCAAGGGCCTGGCCGGTGACGTCAGCGACGTCTGGGGCAAGCTCTCCGGCTACTCCGACGCGTTCAAGAAGGCGTCGACCGGCGACGACGGCAAGCAGTACTTCGTGCCGGCCTCGTACTACCCGTGGGCGGTCTTCTACCGCAAGTCGGTCTGGCAGCAGCACGGCTACCAGGTGCCGAAGACGCTCGACGACCTGAACAGCCTCGGCGCGCAGATGAAGAAGGACGGCCTCAACCCGATCGCCTTCGGCGACAAGGACGGCTGGCCGGCGATGGGCACCTTCGACATCCTCAACCTGCGGATCAACGGCTACCAGTTCCACGTCGACCTGATGGCCGGCAAGGAGGCGTGGACCTCCGACAAGGTGAAGAAGGTCTTCGACACCTGGGCCGGACTGCTCCCCATCCACCAGCCCGACGCGCTCGGCCGGACCTGGCAGGAGGCCGCCCAGTCGTTGCAGCAGAAGAAGAGCGGCATGTACCTACTCGGCCTCTTCGTCGCCCAGCAGTTCAACGACGACGAGCAGGACGACCTGGACTTCTTCACCTTCCCCGAGGTCGACTCGACGATCGGCGCGAAGGCCCTGGACGCCCCGATCGACGGCTACATGATGGCCCGCAAGCCGAAGTCCGAGGCCAACGCCAAGAAGCTGCTGGAGTACCTCGGCTCGAAGGACGCCGCGAACATCACCGTGAAGAACGACCCGAGCACCCTGGTCGCCAACACCGGCGCGGACACCAGCGGCTACACCGCGCTGCAGAAGAAGGCCGCCGAGCTGGTCGGCTCGGCCACCGAGATCGCCCAGTTCCTCGACCGGGACACCCGGCCGGACTTCGCCTCGACGGTGATGATCCCGGCGCTGCAGCAGTTCATCAAGGACCCGAAGGACATCAGCGGGCTGCTGACCAGCATCGAGAACCAGAAGAAGTCAATCTTCACCAGCTGACGGCGGAAAGGGGGAGGACACCATGTCCGACCTGCCCCTGATCCAAGCGGATCGCGCCGTACCGTCGCCGGCCCCGACCACCGTCACGGGTGGTCGTGGCCGCCGGCCGCGGCTCCTCTCCCGCACCGACCGCGTGGTGATCACGCTGATGGTGCTCGTACCCCTGCTGCTGGTGGTGGCCCTGGTCTGGCTGCCGGCGGCGGCGACCGTGCTGCTTTCCGGCACGAACTGGGACGGCATCGGCCCGCTCGGCGAGATCGACTGGGTCGGGTGGAAGAACTACGACGACGTGGTGAACATCTACCCGCCGTTCGTGCCCGCGGTGCAGCACAACGTGCTCTGGCTGGCCGCGCTCTTCGTGGTGGCCACCCCGTTCGGGATGTTCCTCGCCGTGCTGCTCGACAAGGAACTGCGCGGCAGCCGGTTCTACCAGACCGCGCTCTACCTGCCGGTGGTGCTCTCGCTCGCGCTGATCGGCTTCGTCTGGCAGCTCATCTACAGCCGGGACCAGGGTCTGCTCAACGCGCTGCTCGGCGGGAACACCGACTGGTACGGCGACCCGCACGTGAACATCTGGGCGGTGCTGGTCGCGGCGGGCTGGCGGCACGTCGGCTACATCATGCTGCTCTACCTGGCCGGCCTGAAGGGCGTCGACCCGTCGCTGCGGGAGGCCGCCGCGGTGGACGGCTCCTCGGAGGCCAGCACCTTCTTCCGAGTCGTCTTCCCGGTGATGCGACCGATCAACGTCATCGTGCTGGTGGTGACGGTGATCGAGTCGCTGCGCGCGTTCGACCTGGTCTGGGTCGTCAACAAGGGACGCAACGGCCTGGAGCTGCTCTCCGCGCTGGTCACCCAGAACGTGGTGGGCGAGGCCAGCCGGATCGGCTTCGGCTCCGCCCTGGCGACGATCATGCTGGTCGTCTCCCTGGTCTTCATCACCGTCTACCTGGCCACCGTGATGCGGGAGGACAAGCGATGACCACGGCGACGCTGACCCGTGAGCCCACGGCCGCCACGCCCCGCCCGGGCCGCCGGCCGGTGCGGCCCGCCCGGGTGGTCCTGCACCTCTTCCTGGGTACGGTGGCCGTCGGCTGGCTCTTCCCGATCCTCTGGGCGGTGCTGACCTCGCTCCGGTCGTACGAGTACACCGCCAGCCACGGCTACGTCTCGCTCGGCGGCTGGACCCTCGACAACTACCTGACCGCCTGGCGGACCGCCGAGTTCGGCAAGCACTTCCTCAACTCGGTCTACATTACGGTTCCGGCGGTGCTGCTCACGCTCTTCCTCGCCTCCTGCGTGGCGTTCGTGATCGCCCGGTTCAGCTGGAAGCTCAACATCGCCCTGCTCGGCCTCTTCACCGCGGCGAACCTCCTGCCGCAGCAGGCCCTGCTGATCCCGCTGTTCCGGATGTTCACCGAGATCCCGCTGCCGGCCTGGATGAGCGACTCGGAGCTGCTCTACGACAGCTACTGGGGGCTGATCCTGGTCAACGTCGCCTTCCAGTGCGGCTTCTGCGTCTTCGTGCTGAGCAACTACATGAAGGCCCTGCCACACGAGCTGTACGAGGCGGCGATGGTCGACGGGGCGAGCATCTGGCGGCAGTACTGGCAGGTCACCATGCCGCTGTGCCGGCCGGCCCTGGCCGCCCTGGCCACGCTGGAGGTGACCTGGATCTACAACGAGTTCTTCTGGGCCACCGTGCTGATGCGCACCGGCGACAAGTTCCCGGTCACCAGCTCGCTGAACAACCTGCGCGGCGAGTTCTTCACCGACAACAACCTGGTCTCGGCCGGGTCCGTCCTGGTCGCGATCCCCACCCTGGTGATCTTCTTCCTGTTGCAGAAGCAGTTCGTCCGGGGCCTGACGCTGGGAGCCTCCAAGGGATGACGATCGTCCACCTGCGCCGCGCGCGGACCAGCCTGGTGCTCGACGCGCGCGGCCCGGGCCTGCCCCGGGTCGTGCACTGGGGCGCCGACCTCGGCCCGCTGCCCGCCGACGAGCTGCCCGTCCTGGTCGACGCCACGATCCCGCCGGTGGTGCCGAGCAGCTTCGACGCGCCCACCGTGCTGTCCCTGCTGCCCGAGGCGAGCGCCGGCTGGAGTGGCCGGCCCGGCCTGGCCGGGCACCGCGACGGCCGGGACTGGTCCACCGCCTTCCGCCTCGACGGGGTGGACGTGGTCGACGGCGGCCCGGAACCGGGCCGCGTGGCGACGGGCGGGGCGGCGGTGGGCGTACCCGACGACGAGCGCGACCACGGCGGGGCCGACGCCGCGCGGGTGACCGTGCGGGCGGCGGACCCGGGCGCGGGGTTGTCGCTGACCGTCGAGATCACCCTGGACGCGGCGGGGTTGCTGACCCTGCGGCACCGGCTGCGCAACGACGGTGACACCCGCTACGAGGTGCGGGAGTTGACCCCGGTGCTGCCGGTCCCGGCGGTCGCCACCGAGCTGCTCGACCTGACCGGCCGCTGGTGCCGGGAACGGACGCCGCAGCGGCACCCGTGGCCGATGGGCGCCTGGGTCCGCGAGGGCCGGCACGGGCGCACCGGGCACGACGCCACGCTGCTGCTGGTCGCCGGCACGCCCGGCTTCGGCTTCCGGCACGGCGAGGTGTGGGCGGTGCACACCGCGTGGAGCGGCGACCACGTCACCGTCGCCGAGCGCCGGCCGACCGGCGAGGCGACCCTCGGCGGCGGTGAGCTGCTCACCCCCGGCGAGATCGTCCTCGATTCCGGCGAGCAGTACGCCACTCCTTTGCTCTACGCGGCGCACTCCGCCACCGGTCTGGACGGGCTCAGCGACGTGCTGCACACCCACCTGCGGGCCCGCCCGCAGCACCCGCGCACCCCGCGCCCGGTGACCCTGAACGTCTGGGAGGCGGTCTACTTCGACCACGACCTGGACCGGCTCAAGGGGCTCGCCGACCGGGCCGCCGAGGTGGGCGTGGAACGCTTCGTGCTGGACGACGGCTGGTTGCAGGGCCGCCGGCACGACCGGGCCGGGCTCGGCGACTGGTGGGTGGACGACGACGTGTGGCCCGACGGGCTGCAACCGCTCATCGACCACGTCCGTGCGCGCGGGATG
Source organism: Micromonospora mangrovicola (assembly GCF_047200535.1). NCBI lineage: Bacteria > Bacillati > Actinomycetota > Actinomycetes > Micromonosporales > Micromonosporaceae > Micromonospora > Micromonospora mangrovicola. Next base: position 20,279 of record NZ_JBJZOG010000099.1, read on the forward strand.
CAGTTCGGGCTCTGGGTCGAGCCGGAGATGGTCAACCCGGACTCGGACCTGTTCCGGGCCCACCCTGACTGGGTCCTCCAGGCACCCGGGCGGCTGCCACCGGAATGGCGGCACCAGCAGGTGCTCGACCTCGCCCATCCGGACGCGTACGCCCACCTGCTGTCCCGGTTGGACGCGGTGCTCACCGAGCACGACGGGATCGCGTACCTGAAGTGGGACCACAACCGGGACCTCACCGAGGCCGGGCACGCCGGCCGGCCCGGGGTGCACGCGCAGACCGTGGCGGTCTACCGGCTGCTCGACGAGTTGCGCGCCCGGCACCCCGGTGTGGAGATCGAGAGTTGCTCCTCCGGGGGCGCCCGGGTCGACCTCGAGATCCTGCGCCGGACCGACCGGGTCTGGGCCAGCGACTGCAACGACGCCCTGGAGCGGCTGTCAATCCAGCGCTGGACCGGCCTGCTGCTCCCGCCCGAGCTGATCGGCACCCACGTCGGACCGGAGCGTTCGCACACCACCCACCGGGTGCACGACCTGGGCTTCCGGGCGGTCACCGCGCTCTTCGGCCACCACGGCATCGAGTGGGACATCAGCGGGATCACCGCGACCGAGCGGGCCGAACTCGCCGCCTGGGTGGCGCTGCACAAACGCCTCCGTCCGCTGCTGCACTCCGGCCGGGTGGTCCGGGTGGACCATCCCGATCCGGCCGTCCAGGCGCACGGCGTGGTCGCGCAGGACCGCTCCCGCGCGGTGTACGCGGTCTCCCGGCTGGCCACCTCGGTGGCGCAGGTGCCGGGGACGGTCCGCCTACCCGGGCTGGGCCCGGCGCGGCGGTACGCCGTGCGGCTGCCCGCCGGGGTGCCGGAGCCGGCGCTGCTGGAGCTCGCGCCGCCCGGCTGGCTGGCCTCGGAGCGCGAGGTGACGCTCAGCGGATCGGTGCTCGGCTCGGTCGGGCTGCAACTGCCGGCCCTGCACCCGGAGCAGGCGCTGCTGCTGGAGGTCACCGCGGTCGGCTGAGGTTCGTCTGCCGGCTCCGGGCACGCACACTCACCCCACCGGCATCACCTGCCCACCGGACGGGCGTCAAAAAATCTTGAGAACGTTCCCGCGCGGATGTCGAGCGGCGGAGTGGCGGCTTCTACCTGAGGGTGGAAGCACCGAGAATCGGTGCTCGGACGTGAGGAGCGAACCGTGAAGTACATGCTGCTGATGCAGTTCAGCGCCGCCGGAGCCGACTTCCCGTCGATCGACACCTGGACGCCAGAGGAGATCCGGGCGCACATCGGGTTCATGGCGGAGGTCAACTCCAAGCTCGCCGCCGACGGGGAGTGGGTCCAGGGGGAGGGCCTGGGCGGGCCACAGCAGGCGCGGATCGTCCGGGCCGGGGAGAACGGCGTCCCGGTGGTCACCGAGGGGCCGTTCGCGGAGACCAAGGAGTTCCTCGCCGGCTGGTGGATCGTGGACTGCGAGACCCCGCAGCGGGCGGTCGAGATCGCCGCGCACATCTCCACCGCACCCGGCCCGGCCGGGCGACCGCTGAACATGCCGATCGAGGTGCACCCGGTGATGTCCGCTCCGTCCCAGGAGATGTGACCGCTGGTCGCCCCGGACCGCACCGTCGAGGACCTGCTGCGCGAACTGGCGCCGCAGGTCCTCGGCGTGCTCGCCCGCCGGTTCGGTGACTTCGCCACCGCCGAGGACGCGGTGCAGGAGGCGCTGCTGGACGCGGCCGTCCAGTGGCCGGCGCAGGGGCTGCCGGACAACCCGCGCGGCTGGCTCGTGCAGGTCGCGTACCGCCGGATGATCGAGCTGGTCCGGGCCGAGACGGCCCGCCGGGACCGGGAGGACCGCGCCGCGCGGCGGGAGGGCGACGACCGGCGGACCGCGCCGGCCGCGGACGAGCCGCCGGCCGGGGAACGGGACGACACCCTGATCCTGCTCTTCCTCTGCTGTCACCCGACGCTGTCCACCGCGTCGGCGATCGCGCTGACCCTGCGCGCCGTGGGCGGGTTGAGCACCGCGGAGATCGCCCGTGCCTTCCTGGTCCCCGAGGCGACCATGGCGCAGCGGATCAGCCGGGCCAAACAGCGCATCCGGTCCTCGGGGTTGCCGTTCCGGATGCCGGACGAGGGGGAACGGGAGGCGCGGCTCGCCGCCCTGCTGCACGTGCTCTACCTGATCTTCACCGAGGGCCACACCGCCAGCCTGGGCGCCGACCTGCGCCGGGTGGATCTGGCCGAGGAGGCGATCCGGCTGGCCCACAGGATGCACGCGCTGCTCCCCGACGACAGCGAGGTGGCCGGGCTGCTCGCCCTGATGCTGCTCACCGACGCACGCGCCGCCGCCCGGACCGGCCCCTCGGGCGAGTTGGTCTCCTTGGCCGACCAGGACCGCAGCCGGTGGGACGCAGCGGCGATCGCCGAGGGGACCGCGCTGGTCACCCGGGCGATGGCCCGGGGACCGGTCGGGCCGTACCAACTCCAGGCCGCCATCGCCGCGCTGCACGACGAGGCGCCGAGCGCCGAGCGGACCGACTGGCCGCAGATCCTCGCCCTCTATCAGGTGCTGGAACGGCTCGCCGGCAGCCCGGTGGTCTCGCTCAACCGCGCGGTGGCCACCGCGATGGTGCGCGGACCGGCCGCCGGGCTGGCCGCCCTGGCCGCACTGGACGGCGACCCGCGGCTGGCCGGGCACCACCGGCTCGACGCGGCCCGGGCGCACCTGCACGAGATGGCCGGCGACCGGGAGGCCGCGGTGACGCACTACCGGGCCGCCGCCGGGCGGACCACCAGCGTGCCGGAGCAGCGCTACCTGCTGATGCGGGCGGCGCGGCTGACCCACCCCGGGTGAGGCGGGCCGGG
>NZ_JBJZOG010000100.1:0-22804 GCF_047200535.1 Micromonospora mangrovicola
CGGCGGCGGCGCGCCTGCTCCGGCGTCATGCCGTTGACGGTGTCGAGCCGGGCCAACGCGGCGTGCCGGCCGCGACGCGGCGCGGCGGCGACCGCCCCGGTCACCAGGTCGCCGCGCCGCAGGCCGTACCGGCGCAGCTGGGCGGGGCTGATGTGGGCGTCGGCGGCAGACGGCAGGTAACCGTCGACCCGGAGCAGGGCGTGGTCGTCGCGGGTGTCCACGATGCCGGTCACCGGGACGGGTGCGGTCGGGTCAGGGTTCATCAGATGCCTTTCGTACGGTGGATGCCGCCGACGCGGCGGGCGCGGGACGGTGCGCGGACGGCCTGAGCGGGAAGGGCCCGGACAGGGCGGAGCCACGGGGGCCGCACAAGCGGCGGCGGGTCTTCGGTGAGATGGTCCGCGACGGGGCGGGCGGTGGGCCGGCCCTCGGTGCGGTGAGGCGGACCCCGGGTGGCGCGGCGCGCCGGCATCCGGGTCCACCCGCAGGTTAACCCTGCCGGCCGGACCGGGCAAGCAGGTTCACCCGCAGGAAGGCCCGTTAGGCCGGTGCTGCGTCCGGCGTTAGAGTGGACACGTTGATCGGGAAGGCGAGCATCGTGACTGCTACCAGCGTGGTCGACCAGATCCAGCTGGGCGACCACGTCTGTTGGACCCACGACGGCGAGAGCGGCGGCCTCGACGCCGTCGCCCGCTTCGCCGCCATCGGCCTGCGCCTCGGTCAGAAGGTCGTCTGCTTCAGCGAGACGTCCACGCCCCGGGCGGTACGGGACCGCGTGGAGGCCTTCGGGGTTCCGACCGAGGCCGCCGTGGCCTCCGGCCAGTTGCGTATCGTGCCGGCGGTGGAGGTCTACCTGCCGGGCCGTCGGCTCGCCCCGGAGGAACTGGTCGCCACCGTGGTCGACGAGGTCAGCCGCGCCCAGCAGGAGGGCTATCCGGGGGTACGACTGGCCGGCGACATGGCGTGGGTGCTGCGCAGCGGCATCACCCTCGACGACCTGCTGCGGTACGAGACGGCACTCAACCGGCTCTTCCTCGACCGGCCCATGGCCGGGCTGTGCGTGTACGACCGGCGGCTCTTCCCCGCCGAACGGTTGCGCGCCCTGGGCACCGCGCATCCGGGCACCGCCGGGCCGCACACCGACCGGACCTGGACGCCGCTGCTGCGGGCGTACCGGACGACCGACCCGCCGGGGCTGCGGCTGGTGGGGCAGGTGGACCAGAGCAACCGCGACGCCTTCACCGCGTTGCTGGACGACGTGACCGGTGACGGCCGGGCCCCCGTGCTGGACCTGTCCGGGCTGACCTTCGCCGACGTGGGGGCCGCGACCGCGTTGGTCCGCGCCGGGCGCGCCAGCGCCACCGGCGTCCGGCTGGTGGGCTGCCGGCCGGCGCTACGCCGGCTGCTCGGCCTGCTCGGGCACGAACCGGCTGCGGCGGCCCTGGCATGACCGGAAGGATGGAGACGACGACCACCGGCCTGCGCCACGACCTCCTCCTCTACGCCGACGTCGACAGCATGCTGGCGGTGGCCCTGCCGTTCCTCCACGAGGGACTCGACGCCGGCGAGCCGGCGCTGGTCGCCACGCCCGGCCCGCAGTTGGCGCTGATCCGCGACGCGCTCGGTCCGGCCGGCGACGGAATGGTCCGGTGGACCGACATGACCGAGGCCGGACGCAACCCGGGCCGCATCCTGCCCTGGGTGCTCCAGGCCTTCGCCGACCGGCACCCGGACCGTCGGGTGCGAATCATCGGCGAGCCGATCTGGCCCGGGCGCACCGTCGAGGAGTACCCGGCCTGCGCTCAGCTCGAGGCAGCCATCAACTGGGCGTTCGCAGGCCGCGACGTGAGCGTGCTGTGCCCGTACGACGCGGGTCGGCTCGACCCCGGCGTGCTCGCCGAGGCCCGCTGCACCCACCCGCGGCTGGTCGACCGGGCCGGCACCCGGCGCAGCGCCGGCTACGCCCCGTCCGCCGTGGCGGAACGGCACAACAAGCCGCTGCCCGGCCCGGCCGAGCGGGTCGCCGCGCTCCGCTACGACCTGGACAGCCTGCCCCTGCTGCGCCGCTTCGTGGCCGACCACGCCGCCGGCACCGGCCTGGACGACGACCGGGTCGCGGACCTCCAGATCGCGGTCACCGAACTGGCCACCAACAGCGTCGCGCACGCCGGTGGCGCCGGCACGGTGCAGCTGTGGCGCACCGCGCGGCACCTGATCTGCGAGATCCACGACGACGGCTGGCTTTCCGACCCGCTCGCCGGCCGGCTCGCTCCGGCACAGGACGGCATCGGCGGCCGGGGGCTGGTCATCGTGCACGCGCTGTGCGACCTGGTCCTGGTGCACACCACCGCCACCGGCACCACGGTCCGGCTGCACATGCTGAGGGAGACGCGGTGACCGGTCCGGAGCCGCTGCTACGGCCGGTCGGCCGGGTGGAGTCCCCGCTGACCGATCCGGCGACGGCCCCCAAGCAGGGCGACGAGGGGGCGCCGGAGGCGTGGCTGGCGTTCGCCGCGGCGTACGCCCCGGCGCTGCGCGGCCTGCGCGCGGGCGCGGACGTGCTCGTGCTGACCTGGCTGGACCGGGCGGATCGGGACGTGCTCGTGGTGCATCCGCGCGGCGACACGTCCCGACCGGAGACCGGCGTGTTCGCCACCCGCTCCCCGCACCGGCCGAACCCGGTCGGCCTGCACCGGGTCCGGATCCTCGATGTCGACGGATCGCGGGTGCGGGTGACCGGCCTGGAGGCGCTGGACGGCACTCCCGTACTGGACGTCAAGCCGGTGCTCGACGGCGAGCGCTGAGCCGCCCGGCCGGGGCACGGGTCGGGTCAGTGTCCCCGGGCGATCCACTCGTCGAGGTGGGGCGCCTCGGCGCCGATGGTGGTGTCGTTCCCGTGCCCGGTGTGGACGACGGTCTGCGGGGGCAGGCTGAGCAGGCGGTCCCGGATCGAGCCGATGATGGTGCCGAAGTCGCTGTACGAGCGGCCGGTGGCGCCGGGCCCGCCGGCGAAGAGCGTGTCGCCGGTGAACACCGCGCCGAGGTCGGGGGCGTACAGGCTGCACGCGCCGGGGCTGTGACCGGGGGTGTGCAGCACTCGCAGCATGGTGCCGCCGACCTGGACCTGCTGGCCGTCGGTCAGCTCCCCGTCCGGCGGGATGTCCGGGTGGACCTGGTCCCACAGCACCCGGTCGGCGGGGTGCAGCAGCACGGGCGCTCCGGTGGCCCGGGCCAGCTCGGGAGCGACCCGGACGTGGTCGTCGTGGGCGTGGGTGGCCAGCACGGCGACGACCCGACGGCCGCCGACCAGCTCGCGGATGGCGGCCACGTCGTGCGGGGCGTCGACGACGACGCACTCGTCGTCGTCGCCGACGACCCAGACGTTGTTGTCGACGTCGAAGGTCTGCCCATCGAGGGAGAACGTGCCGGAGGTGACGGTGTGGTCGACCCGGGCGGTCACGGGAAGACCACCACCGACCGGAGCACGTCGCCGTGGTGCATCCGGGTGAATGCCGCCTCGACCTGGTCGAGGGCGATCTCCTCGGTGACGAACGCGTCGAGGTCGAGGCGGCCCTGCCGGTAGAGCTCGGTGAGCATCGGGAAGTCCCGGCTGGGCAGGCAGTCGCCGTACCAGCTGGACTTGAGGGCGCCGCCGCGGCCGAACACGTCCAGCAACGGCAGCTCGATCTTCATCTCCGGCGTCGGAACGCCCACCAGCACCACGGTGCCGGCCAGGTCCCGGGCGTAGAAGGCCTGCTTCCAGGTTTCCGGGCGCCCCACCGCCTCGATGACCACGTCGGCGCCGAAGCCGCCGGTGGCGGCGCGGATCGCCTCGACCGGGTCGTCCTCAGAGGCGTTGACGGTGTGCGTGGCGCCGAACCTGCGGGCCCAGTCGAGCTTGCGGGAGTCGGTGTCCACCGCGATGATCGTCGTCGCGCCGGCCAGGGCCGCGCCGGCCACCGCCGCGTCGCCGACGCCGCCGCAGCCGATCACCGCGACGGAGTCACCCCGGCCGACCTGGCCGGTGTTCATGGCCGCGCCGAGCCCGGCCATCACGCCGCAGCCGAGCAGGCCCACCGCGGCCGGCCGGGCGGACGGGTCGACCTTGGTGCACTGGCCGGCGTGGACCAGGGTCTTCTCGGCGAACGCGCCGATGCCCAGCGCCGGGGTGAGTTCGGTGCCGTCGGTGAGAGTCATCTTGCGGGCGGCGTTGTGGGTGTTGAAGCAGTGCCAGGGGCGGCCCCGGCGGCAGGCCCGGCACTGGCCGCAGACCGCCCGCCAGTTGAGCACCACGAAATCGCCGGGGGCGACGTCGGTGACCCCCTCCCCCACCTGCTCGACGACGCCCGCGGCCTCGTGCCCCAGCAGGAACGGGTAGTCGTCGGTGATCCCGCCCTCCCGGTAGTGCAGGTCGGTGTGGCACACCCCGCAGGACTGCACGCGGACCACCGCCTCGCCCGGCCCCGGGTCGGGCACCACGATCGTGGTGACCTCCACCGGCGCGCCCTTGCGCCGCGACACGACTCCCCGGACTTCCTGGCTCACCACGCCTCCCTTGTCGGCGGCCACGCACCGGCCAACCGGGCCCCGCGCCGCCTGTCGGTGTCACTCCCTGGCGAGAACCTACCGCCGATCACCACCGCCGGCCCACCGCCGGCCCACCGCCGGTCGCGGTTATCCCGCGCGTCGTCGGGTACGCGGGGCCGGGCCTGGTTCTCCGGCACCGACGGGAGTGATCATGAAACTGACGCATGCCCCCCTGCGGGTCAGCATCGGCGCGTTCATCCTGAATTCCGGCCTCGGCAAGCGGACCCTGGAGGGTGAGGCGGCCGCCGGGATGCACGGCATGGCGGTCGCGGCGATCCCGCAGCTCAAGGAGTTCGAGCCGGACCGGTTCGCCAAGCTGCTGTCCCGGGGCGAGATCGCGCTGGGTGCGGCGCTGCTCGCGCCGTTCGTGCCGTCGCTGCTGGCCGGCGCGGCACTGACCGCGTTCGGCGCGGGACTCGTACAGCTCTATCTGAAGACGCCCGGCCTGCGGGAGGGGAACCGCCTCAGGCCCAGCCAGGCCGGCATCGGTTTCGCCAAGGATGCGTGGCTGGTCGGCGCCGGGCTGACCCTGATGCTGGACTCGCTGACCCACCGCCGCCGCTGAGCCCGCGACGCCACCGAAAACGTCGGCCGGATCAGGCCGGCACGGGCACCGCCACCGCGCCCCGCTCGGCGGCGTACCGGCGGCGGGCGGCGTTGCGGTAGCGCAGCACCTGCACCGCACCGAGGGCCCAGAGCAGGTACTGCACGGCGAAGGCCCAGCGGAACGCGGCCAGCGGCGGTGTGCTCCGACCGGTCGGGGTGGCCAGGTCGAGCACCACCCCCACGGCCAGGATCAGCAGGATCGAGGCGACGAACCCACCGACGTTGACGATGCCGGTGGCGCTGCCGATCCGGTGCACCGGGTTGAATGTACGCGCGTAGTCGAAGCCGATCACCGAGCCGGGGCCGTTGACCGCCAGGACCACCACCAGGACCACCAGCAGCCAGTGCGGCGCCCGGCCCGGCCAGGCCAGCACCGCCGCCCAGACCGCCGCGGTGCCAGCGGTGATCGCGAAGACCACCACCGAACGGTGGAACGGGTGCCGGGCGCACAGGTGCGCGATCACCGGCCCGCACACCAGGGTCACCAGGGTCATCAGGGTGAGCAGCGACGCCGCCGCGGTCGGCGAGAAACCCTGCCCCTGCACCAGGAACGGGTAGCCCCAGAGCAGGGCGAAGACCGCCCCGGAGAACTGCGTGACGAAGTGGGTCCAGAGCCCGAGCCGGGTGCCCGGCTGGGCCCAGGCGTCGGCGAGCCGCCGGCGGACGGTCGCCAGGTCGGTCGCGACGGCCGTGGTGTGTTCGGCGTGCGGGGTGTCCCGGACCGCCACGAGGACGAGCAGCAGCACGGTCGCGCCCAGGGCCGCGGCGGTGAGGAACGCGGGCGTCCAGCCGGCGTGGTGCAGCAGCGCCACCAGGGGTACGGCGCCGAGCACCGCGCCGAGCTGCCCGACGGTGCCGGTGAGCTGCACCAGCAGCGGGTTGCGCCGCCCGGGGAACCAGAACGCCACGATCCGCAGCACGCTGATGAAGGTCATCGCGTCGCCGAGGCCGACCAGCACCCGGGCGGCGACGGCGAGGGGCATGTCGGTGACGACGGCGAAGCAGAGCTGCCCGGCGACCATGAGCGCGCCGCCGGCCAGCAGCAGCCGGCGGGAGCCGAACCGGTCGAGCAGCACCCCGACCGGCACCTGCATGGCCGCGTACACGGCGAGCTGGGCGACGGAGAAGGTGGCCAGGGCCGCGGCGTTGATGTGGAAGCGGTCCGCGGCGTCGACCCCGGTGACGCCGAGCGAGCTGCGGTGGAACACGGCGGCCACGTACGCGGTGACCGCGACGGCGTAGACCAGGACGGCTCGGCGCGGGGTGGCGCTCACCGCAGCGTCCGCAGCACGGTCGCGGCGTTGTCGATGTGCGTGGCGACCGCGTCCAGGAGGAGTTGCGGGTCGTCGCCGTCGAGCGCGGCGAGTTGTGCGGCGTGCTCGGCGAGGACCGCCTCGGCCCAGCCGGGCGAGAGCCGGAAGCCTGCCTCGCCCATCCGGATCTGCCGGTCGCGCAGCCGGTGGTACAGCTCGGCGAGGATCTCGTTGCCGGCCGCCTCCACCACGGTGGCGTGGAAGGCACGGTCGGCGGCCATCAGGGCGGTGACGTCGCCGGTGGTGTGTGCGCGGCGCATCTCGTCGAGCCGGCGGGCCAGGTCGGCGCGGAGTTCGGCGCGGCGCGGCCAGACCCGTTCGGCGGCGTGCAGCTCGACCAGGCGGCGGGCCTCGATGACGTCGGCGATCTCGCGGGCCGACACCGGCCGGATCAGCGCGCCGCGCTTCGGGTAGAGCTTCACCAGGCCCTCGGCCTCCAGGCGCAGCAGCGCCTCCCGGACGGGGGTACGGGAGACCCCGGTCGCCTCGGCGATCTCGCCCTCGCTGACCAGCAGGCCACCCGGGTAGACCTGCTCCAGAATGGCCCGTTTGAGGTGCTGGTACGCCCGCTGCGCGGCGGACGGCCCGGCGGTGCCCGGGGTGGCACCGACGGCGCTGGGATGCGTCATGTATCTATGATGGCCCCGGCCTCGGGCCACCCGTCCCCGGGTCGCTCGCGCGTGGCCCGCGCCACGCCGGGCGGCGCGGCCGGGCGCCGGGCGAACCGGACGCGGCGCCCGGAAACCGGCACCGCGCTCAGCGGATCCTGATCATACCGGCGTCGTCGAGGGCGAACCGGGTCCGGAACGGGGTGCCGAGGCGGTCGAGAAGGTCGGCGAGCCAGCGGGCCTCCCCCGGCTCGGCCGGTTGCAGGCGCATGCGGCGCATCCTCACCGGGACGAGGCGCAGCCGGAGCAGCTCGCCGGTCTCCGCGTCGAGCGTGGGCAGGTGCAGCAGGCGCAGCTCCGGCCGGTACTCCTCCTGCCCGCCGATGCCCTCGTAGTCGTCGATCAGGTCGCCGCAGCCGTAGCTGACCAGCCGCCCCCGGTACCGCTCGACCGGGCGGGGGTGGTGGGAGGAGTGCCCGTGGACCACGTCCACCCCGGCGTCGACCAGGGCGTGCGCGAACGCGACGTGCTCGTCCGGGACCTCGTGGCCCCAGTTGGAGCCCCAGTGCACGGAGACCACCACCAGGTCCGCCGCCCCGGCGTGGTGGGCGATCCGGTCGGCGAGCGCCCCGGCCGAGGCCGCCGAGACCTCGGGCAGGTACGCCACCCCGGGCCGCCCGTCGTCCGCGGCCCAGGGCGGGTACACCCCGCTGGACGGGGCCCCGACGGACCAGACCAGCAGCCGGCGGCCGTCCGGCAGGGGCACGGCGGCCGGCCGCCACGCCTCGCGGGCGTCCCCGCCCGCGCCGGCCGTCCGGATCCCCGCTGCGGCCAGCGCGTCCAGGGTGTCGGCCAGCCCGGTGGGACCGAAGTCGAGGACGTGGTTGTTGGCCAGGGCGCAGACGTCCAACCGGGCAGCCGTCAGGCAGGCCACGTTCGCCGGGTGCATCCGGTAGTGGATGCCCTTGCCGGGGGCGTACTCGCCGCGGGCCGTCACCGCCGTCTCCAGGTTGACGATCCGCACGTCCGGGCGTTCCGCGTCGAGCAGGCGCAGCGCGTCGCCCCACGGCCACTCAGGCGGCACCGGACGCGACACCGGGCCGGCGACCGACTCGGCCAGCTCGACGTAGCGGCGAGCGTCGGTGACGACCTGCTCGCGCAGCCCGGGCGGCCCCGGGTGGGGCAGGATCTGGTCGACACCCCGGCCGGTCATCACGTCCCCGGCGAGGAAGAGGGTCACCTCGGCCATGGCCGGGGTGTTCCCGCGCTGCGCCCGGTCGCACCTGCCCGCCGGCCGGAAACCCGGCACCCGCGCCCCGGCTCTCACGGTCCGCGACGGCGCCCGTCGAGGCTGCCCCCACCACGTGCTCCCGGTACGACACCTTTGCCGGCTTGTCGGGACGCGTGCCGCCGCCGGCCTGATGAGCTGGTTATCGTGTGCGGACAGCCGACCCGCGGCGAGGAGCACCGATTGACCATCACCGCGCCCGTCCGCGCCTGGTACCGGCCGATGCGGGCCCGCCGGCCCGACGAGGAGCACCGGTCCGCGACCCCGCTGGAACTCTTCTTCGACCTCTGCTTCGTGGTCGCCGTGGCGCAGGCCGCCGCCGGTCTGCACCACGCGCTCGCCGCGGGCCACCTCGGGCACGCCCTGGTCAGCTACCTGACGGTGTTCTTCGCGGTCTGGTGGGCCTGGATGAACTTCACCTGGTTCGCCTCCGCGTACGACACCGAGGACGACGTCTACCGGCTGACCACGCTGGTGCAGATCGCCGGGGCGTTGATCCTCGCCGCCGGGGTGCCCCGCGCGTTCGCCGAGGCCGACTTCGCCACGATCACCGTCGGCTACGTGGTGATGCGGCTGGCGGCCGTGCTGAACTGGCTGCGGGCCGCGGCCGGCGACCCGGAACGCCGGAGCACCACCGTCTCGTACGCGGTAGGGGTCACGGTGGTGCAGGTCGGCTGGCTGCTGCGGCTGCTCCTGCCGCACGAGGGGGGCCTGCCGGTGTTCCTGGTGCTGGTCCTCGCCGACCTGCTGGTCCCGGTGGTGGCCGAGCGGCGTGGGATGACCACCTGGCACCCGCACCACATCGCCGAGCGGTACCAGCTGTTCACCCTGATCGTGCTGGGCGAGGTGGTGCTCTCCACCTCGATGGCGATCCAGGGCGGGGTGGACGCCGGCAACCCCGGGTTGTGGCCCCTGGCCGTGGCCGGCACGGTCATCGTCTTCGCGCTCTGGTGGCTCTACTTCGACCGGCCCGGGCCGGTGCCGCCCACCTCGTTGCGGGGCGCCCTGTTCTGGGGTTACGGCCACTACCTGATTTTCGCGGCGATCGCCGCGGTCGGCGCCGGGCTGGCCGTGGCGGTCGACCACGTCCTGCACGCCGCACACGTCTCCGGCCGGGTGGCCGGGTACGCCACCGCGGTGCCGGTCGCGGGCTACCTGCTCACCCTGTGGGCGCTGCACCTGCCGGCCAAACACGGGCTCGGTCGGGTGCTGTTTCCCGCCGCGGCGCTGCTGGTGCTGGTGGCGCCGCGGCTGGTCGCGCCGCTGGACGTGATCGCCGGGGTGCTGTTGGTGCTGGTGGCCGTCACCCTGCTGCGGCGCCACCGGTCTCGGACCAGAACCGCCTGACCAGAGCCTCGAAGTCGGCCGCCTGCTCGATCTGCGGCATGTGCCCGGTGTCCGGGAAGAGGTGCGTCCGCGCCTGCGGGAACCGGGTGCGGGCGTTGGTCAGGTGCCGGACGGGCAGGACCAGGTCGCGCTCGCCCCAGACCACCAGGGTGGGCAGGTCGAGGGCGGCGACCGCGTCGAGCAGCTCGGCACGCCACTGCGGCCGGACACCCCGCCAGGTGCCGAGGCTGCGGACCACCTCCAGCATCACCCGGGCGGCGTGCGGCTCCCGGGCGGCCGCGAGGGCGGTGGCGATCCGCGCCTCGGTGACGTACGCGGGGTCGTGGAAGATGGCCCGCTCGGTGCGGCGCGCGATCGCCGGGTGGGGCCGCAGCAGCAGCCGCGCGAACGGCAGCGCGAGCAGCCGCAGCGCGAAGGTGACCTCGCGGCCGAAGCCGGCGCTGTTGACGAGGACCAGGCTCGCCGCCCGGGAGGGGTCGTCGACGGCCAGCCGCATCGCCAGCGCCCCGCCCAGCGAGTTGCCGACCAGGTGCGCCGGGCCGGTCACCCCGACCGCGTCCAGGGCGTCGGTGACGGCCGACGCGAGCGTGGGCAGGGTGTGCGGCACGTCCAGCGGCGCCGACCCGCCGTGGCCCGGCAGGTCCACGCTGACCACCCGGTGGTCGCGGGCCAGCCCGTGGTGCTGGTCGGCGAAGTCGTCCAGGGTGCGGCCGATGCCGTGCAGCAGCACCACCGGCGGGCCGTCGCCGGAGACGCGGTAGCGGACCCGTCGGCCGGCCACGGTCAGCGCCTCGGCGGGTGCGAGGGTCACGCCGGCCGTCCCGGCTCGGATCCGGCGGGCTCGGCGGCCTCCGGGGCGGGGCGTGGGGCCGGCACCGGGACTCGGTTCGGCCGCATCCCCAGCGCCAGGATCTTGCCGTACGAGGCGGGGGCGATCCGGGCCAGCAGGTCCGGCACCTTCGCCGACCAGCCGATGAGCACCCGCCCCCGGCGGCGCTCGACGCCCCGCAGGATGACCTCGGCGGCCTTGGCCGGGTCGATCGAGAGCAGCTTCTCGAACTGCACGCGGCCGGCCTCGTACTCCTCGCGGGGCACGCCGCTGCCCACCCGGGCGCTGGCCGCGATCCGCGTGCGGATGCCGCCGGGGTGCACCGAGGTGACCCCGACGCCGTCGTCGACCAGCTCGTGCCGCAGCGCCTCGGTGAACCCGCGGACGGCGAACTTGCTGGCCGAGTAGGCGGCCTGGCCGGCCGGCGCGATGATCCCGAAGAGGCTGGAGATGTTGACCAGGTGGGCGCCCGGCTCGGCCTTGAGGGTGGGCAGCAGGGCGTGGGTCAGCCGGACCACCGCCCGGAAGTTGATCTCGATTACCCAGAGGAACTCCTCCAGGGTGACCTGGTCGAACCGGCCGCCCAGGGCCACCCCGGCGTTGTTGAGCAGCAGCCGGATCCGGGGATGCGTCCGGCGGATCTCGGCCGCCACCCGGTCGGTGGCCTCGGGGTCGGCGAGGTCGACCAGGTGGGTCTCGATGCGCCGGTCGGGGTGGGCGGCGCGGACCGCCGCGACCACGGCGTCGAGCCGTTCGGCGTCCCGGTCGAGCAGCACCAGGTCGGCGCCGCGCCGGGCCAGGCCGTGCGCCAGGGCCTCACCGATGCCGCTGGCCGCGCCGGTGAGCACCGCGGTGCCACCGGGGAAGACGAAGTCACGCAACGGGATGCTCCTCGGGTTCAGGCGACGGGGGCGGGATGCTCGGCGGCGGCGTCGGTGGCGGGCGTCCCGGCCCGGGAGAAGCGGACCCCGGAGTCGGCGAGGCGTCCGTGCCGCATCATCAGCACGTCCCGCGGGTAGTTCTGGCGCAGCCGCCAGGGGGCTTTCGGGCCCTGCTTGGGCAGCCGGTCGACGGCGCGCAGCACATACCCGGACTTCAGATCGATGATCGGTTCGAGCTGGTCGGAGTCGGGGGCGAGCGGGGTGACGATCTGCTCGCCGGTCGCGTCGAGGTGGCGCAGCAGCCGGCAGACGTACGTGGCGACGAGGTCGGCCTTCAGCGTCCAGGAGGCGTTGGTGTAGCCGATGGTCATGGCGAAGTTCGGCACGCCGGAGAGCATCATGCCCTTGTACGCGACGGTCGCCCCCAGGTCGACCTCGGTGCCGTCCACCACGACGGTCATGCCGCCGAGGGCGAGCAGGTTGAGCCCGGTGGCGGTGACCACGAGGTCGGCGGGCAGCTCCGTGCCGGAGGTGAGCCGGATGCCCTGCTCGGTGAAGGTGTCGATGGTGTCGGTGACCACCGCTGCCCGGCCGTCGCTGACCGCCGTGAAGAGATCCCCGTCGGGCACCACGCAGAGCCGCTGGTCCCAGGGGTCGTAGCGGGGCGAGAAGTGCCGGTCGATGTCGTAGCCGACCGGCAGCCTGCCCTTGGCGGCCCGGCGCAGGAACCGCTTCACCAGGGCGGGGGCGCGCCGGCTGAGCTGGAAGTTGGCCACCCCGAGGGCGACGTTCTTCCAGCGCACCAACGCGTACGCGGCCTTCGCGGGCAGCCGGCGCCGCAGGGCGTCGGCGAGCGCGTCGCGCGAGGGCAGCGAGATGACGTACGTGGGTGAGCGTTGCAGCATGGTGACGTGGGCGGCCCGCTCGGCCAGCGCCGGGACCAGGGTGATCGCGGTGGCCCCGCTGCCGATCACCACCACCCGCTTGCCGGCGTAGTCCAGGTCCGCGGGCCAGTGCTGGGGGTGCACGAGCCGGCCGGCGTAGCGCTCGACGCCGGGCAGTTCGGGGGTGTAGCCCTCGTCGTAGCGGTAGTAGCCGGTGTTGGTGAACAGGAACCCGCAGGTGAGGACCATGTCCTCGCCGGTGTCGTCGCGGTGGGCGTGGACCGTCCAGCGGGCGGTGGCGCTGTCCCACTCGGCGCGCAGCACCCGGTGGTGGAAGCGGATGTGCTCTCCGATGCCGTGCTCCCGGGCGGTCTGGCGCACGTACTCCCGGATGGAGTCGCCGTCGGCGATCGCCTTCGGGTCGGTCCACGGCTTGAACGAGTAGCCGAGGGTGTACATGTCGGAGTCCGAGCGGATGCCCGGGTAGCGGAAGAGGTCCCAGGTGCCGCCGACGGCGGCTCGGGCCTCCAGCACCGTGTACGTCTTTCCGGGGCACTGCTGTCGCAGGTGGACGGCGGCGCCGACGCCGGACAGCCCGGCACCGACGATGAGGACGTCGACGTGGTCGGAGGCCATGGGCATCTCCCGTTCGGGCGGCGGGTCGACCGGAACCCTATCCACCCCCGTCGACGCCAGTCAACACCGTGTCGAGTCTCATCGACAGAGTGTCGAGCGGGTGTAGCATCAGCGGACATGACCACCGCCCGTACGTCGGCCGGGGCCGCGCCGACGCGCGGACGGCGGCCGGGCCGCTCCGCCGGTGACGACCGGGAGCTGGCCATCCTCGCCACCGCCGAACGGCTGCTGGAGCAGCGCGCCTTCGGCGACATCTCCATCGACGACCTGGCGAAGGGCGCGGGCATCTCCCGGCCCACGTTCTACTTCTACTTTCCGTCCAAGAACGCGGTGCTGCTCGCCCTCCTCGACCGGGTCACCGAGGAGGCCGACACCGCCGCGGGCGACGTGCTGGACCGGCTCGCCGACGACCCACGCGCCCGCTGGCGGGAGCTGATCGCCCGGTTCCACGCCACCTTCGGCGGCCACCGCGCGCTGGTGCTGGCCTGCGCCCAGGTGCGCGGCACCAACGCGGAGGTGCGCCGGCTCTGGGCCGACGTCCTCGAGCGCTGGGTCCGCGCGGTCGAGACGGCGATCGAGGGCGAGCGGCGCCGCGGCGCGGCCCCGGGCGGGCTGCCCGCCCGGGACCTCGCCATCGCGCTGAACTCGATGAACGAACGGGTCTGGTACGCGACCTTCGCCGGGGACGGGCCGGCGGTGGCCGAGCGGGACGTCGTCGACGTGCTGCTGGACGTCTGGCTCACCGCGATCTACCGGACCACCACGCCGCCGCCGGCCTGACCGTCACCCCGTCCGGGTGAAGTCCATGATCCAGTTCGTCTCCCAGCTGCGCTCGCTGTCGATGGAGAACGCCTGCTCCCAGCGGCACGACGTGGGTGTGATCCCGGACCAGATGAACCGGCAGCGGATCGGCCGCCCCTCGTCGGTGTCGTCGGCGTAGAAGGTGCCGACGCCGTCGACGAACCGGCCCACCACGGGCGGCAGTTCGAGGACGCCCCGCCGGCTGTTCATCCAGTAGATCGACCAGAGCCCGGTCGCACGGTCCTGGATCCGGACGGTGGCGCCGTTGAAGCCACGGGTCGGGAAGCGGATCTCGTCGAAGCTGCCGGCGCCGTCGAAGAACGAGTGCGCCACGCTGGTGCCCGGGAACTCGTCCCAGTCGTCGCTGCCGACGTGCCGCTTCGCCAGCCGCCGGTTCGTCACGTCCCAGCTGCCGACCAGGAAGTCGAAGTCGCCCATCAGAACCCCACCGGCCCCTCGGCGCGAGCGTCGGCGAGGTAGCCCGCCAGGTCCGGCCGGTCCGGGTCGAGGACGTGCCGGATCCAGGCGGTCCGCTCGTGCTCCAGCACGCCGAGCTCCCAGACGCAGCCCACGCCGGGCCGGTCCAGCGGCACGAAGTGCGCCGGGTCGTCGTCCGGGCAGTCCAGCGCGGGCTGGCCGGCGACCGCGATCCGGCACTCCACCACGTTGTCCCAGAACCAGCTGTAGGCCAGCAGGTACGCCCCGGTCTCCGCGCCCCGGTGCAGCACCACCCAGCTCGCCGGCGGGGTGCTCCCGTCCGGCGCGGGCAGCAGCTTCGGCAGGTACGCGTACGCGGCCTCGACCACGGCGGGTTCGAGCCGGCGGTCCGGCTGGTCGATGTGGTAGCGCTTGACGTGCCGGCCGGCGACCTCGACGGCCCCCGGCACGGTCAGTTCCTTGTCGTGGAATGCCATGCCGGGACAGTAGGACCTCTCCCCTGACAGCTACTGTCAGTGGAATGCGGGCCAGTCGTCTCCTGTCCATCCTGCTGCTGCTCCAGGCCCACGGCCAGCTCACCGCCGCCGAACTGGCGGGCCGCCTGGAGGTCTCGGTGCGCACCATCTACCGGGACGTCGAGTCGCTGCACGCCGCCGGCATCCCGCTGTACGGCGAGGCCGGCCACGCCGGCGGGTACCGGCTGGTCGACGGGTGGCGGACCCGGCTGACCGGGCTCACCGCCGAGGAGGCCGACCGGCTGCTCTTCGCCGGGCTGCCCGGGCCGGCCGCGGAACTGGGATACCAGCCGGTCGTGGCCACCCTGCAGGCCAAGCTGCGGGCCGCGCTGCCCCCGCCGCTCGCCGACCGCGCCGCCCGGCTCCAGCAGCGGTTCCACCTGGACACCCCGGGCTGGTACTCCGACGGCGACCCGTCGCCGTACCTCGCGCCGACGGCCGAGGCGGTGTGGCGGCAGCACCGGATCAGGGTGCGCTACCGCAGCTGGACCGGGGAGGTGAGCCGCATCCTCGAACCGTACGGCCTTGTGCTCAAGGGCGGCCGGTGGTACGTCGTCGCCGCCCGGCCCGACCGGCCCGAGCCGGCCACCTACCGGGTCAACCAGATCCTCGACCTCGACCCGCTCGACGAGCCGTTCGACCGGCCCGAGTTCGACCTGCCCGGCTGGTGGCGAACGCACGTGGTGGAATTCCGGGCGCGGCTGCACCGGGACGAGGCGACCATCCGGCTCTCCCCGCGCGGCCGGCAGCGGCTGCGGGAGATCGCCAGTGACGCGGTGGTCGCCGCCGTGGACACCACCGCCGGACCGCCCGACGCGGACGGCTGGGTACAAGCCGCCGTACCCATCGAGTCGCTCACCCACGCGCACGGCGACCTGCTGCGGCTCGGCGCCGAGGTGGAGGTCCTCTCCCCCGCCGCGCTGCGGGGGCGGCTCGCCGAGACCGCCGCCGCGCTCGCCGCCCTCTACCACCCGGGGCCTGCGACGTCCTGAGGCCCGCCGGGTCAGCGCAGCTCGCGCAGGGCCGCGCCGAGAGCGGCCACGCCGCGGCCGATGTCGCCGGCCGGGTTGGCGGCGTAGCCGAGCACCAGGCCGGGCGGCTGCGGTCGCTGCCCGTGCCAGGACAGCGGCTGCACCTTGACGCCCCGGCGCAGCGCCGCCGCGGCCACCGCCACGTCGTCGACGTCGCCGGGCAGGGTGACCAGCAGGTGCAGGCCGGCGGCAGCGCCGTGCACGACCGCCCCGGGCAGGTGGTCACGGATCGACCGGAGCATGGCGTCGCGGCGGCGCACGTGCCGGCGGCGCAGCAGCCGCAGGTGGCGTTCCAGCGCGCCGGAGTCCATCAGCTCGGCCAGCACCAGCTGGGGCAGGGCCGCGTTGCCGAGGTCGGCCATCCGCTTGGCCGCCACCAGGGCGGCGTGGTGCCGGGGCGGCACGAGCACCCAGCCGATCCGCAGCGCCGGGGCGAGCAGCTTGGAGATGCTGCCCGTGTAGCAGACCCGGTCGGGCAGCATGCCGCGCAGGGCGGGCACCGGCGGACGGTCGTAGCGGTGCTCGGCGTCGTAGTCGTCCTCGATCACCAGGCCGCCCCGCTCGGCCCAGCGCAGCAGGCGGCGACGCCGATCCCCGCCGAGGACCACGCCGGTCGGGAACTGGTGCGCCGGGGTGAGCATCACCGCCGGGGCACCGAGTGCCGCCAGCCGGTCGACGCGCAGGCCGTGCGCGTCGACCGGCACCGGTGGGGTGTCCAGCCGCCAGTTGCGCAGGTGCTGGCGTACGCCGAGGGAGCCGGGGTCCTCCACGGCGACGGTGTGCACCCCGTCGTCGTGCAGCACCTGCGCGAGCAGGCCGAGCGCCTGGGACACCCCGGCGACGATCACCACCTCCGCCGGATCGACCCGGATGCCCCGGCTGCGGGCCAACCAGGTGGCCACCGCGAGGCGCAGCGCGGGGGTGCCGGTCGGGTCGCCGTACCCGAAGTCGGTGGGCGCCAGGCGGTGCAGCACGGCGCGTTCGGCCCGCAGCCAGGCCGCACGGGGGAAGACCGCCAGATCGGGTACGCCGGGCGTGAGGTCCAGCTCGGCCGGGGCGGTCCGCAGCGCGTCGAAGACGTCGACGCCCGGGCGGGCGGCGAAGACCTCGCGCTGGGCGGGCGGCTCCGGCGGGCGGCTGACCACCGTGGCCGGGGTGGCCACCACGACCGTGCCCGCCCGGCCGCGACCGACCACGTGGCCGTCCTCGGTCAGCCGCTGGTACGCCTCGGTCACCACCCCCCGCGAAACGCCCAGCTCGGCGGCGAGAACCCGGCTGGCCGGCAGGCGGGCACCCACCGGCATGCGGCCGTCGGCGATCGCGGCCCGCAGCCGCCCGGCCAGCCAGTCGGCGCGCCCGCCGGGCGGGGCGTCCGCCACGTCGAGTTGGAGGAAGTCCGCGCCGGCCGTTATGGACTCCTCGACTGCCGACTCTTTGGCCCTGCCCATCGGGCCATTATGACCGCAGGCTGGACGGCATGACCATCGCCTTCCTGCTCACCACGCTGGTCGTGGTGCTCACCCCGGGCACCGGGGTGGTGTACACGCTCTCGACCGCTCTCACCGGGGGCCGCCGCGCCGGCCTCGCCGCCGCGGTCGGCTGCACGGTCAGTCTCGTGCCGCACCTGGTCGCCGCGGTCACCGGCCTGGCCGCCGTGCTGCGCGCCGGCACCCTGGCGTACCGGGTGCTGACCTGGCTGGGCGTGGCGTACCTGCTCTGGATGGCCTGGTCCGCGCTGCGCGACCGGGCGCCGCTGGCGGTCGACGACGCACGCCCGCCCCGCCCGACCGCCCGGGTGATCCGCGACGGCGCGCTGGGGAACCTGCTCAACCCCAAGGTGACCGTGTTCTTCGTGGCGTTCCTGCCACAGTTCGTACCTCCGGAGGGGCCGGCGGCCACCAGCCGGATGCTGCTGCACGGCCTGGTCTTCATGCTGGCCACGCTCGTCGTCTTCGCCGGGTTCGGCGTGCTGGCCGGCGCGCTGCGCCGCCGGGTCCTGGCCCGGCCCCGGCTGACCGCGCTGCTGCGGCGCGGTTTCGCCGGCACCTTCCTCGCCCTCGGCCTCAGCCTGGCGCTGACCGCCCGATAAGGAGACTCCCGTGCGATTCCGGCACTCCGCGGACGTCTGGACGAGCTTCCCGGAGCTGAGCTGCGGCGTCCTGCACGCCACCGGGGTGGACCCCACCGTCGACCTCGGACGCTTCCTCGCCTGCCACACCGACGCGGCCCGGACGCGGCTCGCCGCCGGACCGGAGGGCGGATTCCCGGAGATCCAGGCGTGGCGGCGAGCCTTCGCCCGGATGGGGTTGGCGCCGACCCGCTACCGGTGCGCCGCCGAGTCGCTGCTGCGCCGGTTCCGTCGGGAGGGAGCGCTGCCCCGGCTGCATCCCCTGGTCGACCTCGGCAACGCCCTGTCCATCGGGTACGCGGTGCCGGTGGCCGTCCTCGACGTCGGACGGATCGCCGGCGACCTCGCGGTGCGCCCCGCCACCGGGGAGGAGACGTACCTGACCTTCGGTGGGGAGCCGGAGCATCCCGAGCCGGGCGAGATCGTCTTCGCCGACTCGTCCGGGCGGGCCCACTCGCGACGCTGGACGCACCGGCAGAGCGGCTGGTCGACGGTGCGTGACGACACCGGCGAGGTGCTGGTGGTCATCGAGGCGATGCACGACGGCGGGGCGGAGACGGTGCGCCGGATGCTCGCGGAGCTGACGGCGGCGCTGGCGACGCCGGCCCGCACGGCGCTGCTCACCGCCGCCGCGCCGGAGTTCCCGGTGACGCGCGGGCCCGCTGACGGTCGTCCGGTCAGGCCGTCCCGCCCGGGGCGAGATACCGGTAGCCGGGGACGGTTTCGGTGAACCAGCCGTTCACGCTGGCCAGGCCCCGGTCGTTGAGCTGCGCGTCGTGGACCGGGAAGACCCGCCGGGCGCCGACCGTCGCGGCGAAGGTGATCGCCTCGGTCAGCTTCAGCCAGGACGCCTGGGCCGGCACCAGCAGGGTGTCCACCGGGGCGCCGGGCGGCGCCAGCGAGTCCCCCGGATGGTAGACCGCGTCGTCCACGAGGTATCCGAGGTTGGCGCAGTCCGGCTGCCCGTCGTGGATGGCGGCGTGCCAACCGCCCACGGCGGTGACGTCGAAGCCCGCGGCGGTGAACCGGTCACCGGCCGCCACCCGGGTCACCGGCAGCGGAGCCGGGTCGGGCAACCGGGCCCCCTCCGGTGCGAAGACGGGCACGCCGAGGCCGGCCAGCCGCAGCACGTCGACGTGATCGGTGTGCTCGTGGGTGAGCAGCACCGCGTCGGCCCCGACCAGGGCCCGCGGTTCACTCCAGACGCCGGGGTCGACGACCAGGACGCGACCGTCGTGTTCGAGGCGGACGCAGGCGTGGGTCCACTTTGTGATCTTCACCCGGTCAACCTAACCGGGACGCGGCTCAGTCGTCGCCGCGCCGGCGGTCCTCTTCGTCGGACTCCATGATCTCGTCGAACTCGGCCGGGGTGATCTCGTCG
The DNA here is from genome assembly GCF_047200535.1 of Micromonospora mangrovicola. NCBI lineage: Bacteria > Bacillati > Actinomycetota > Actinomycetes > Micromonosporales > Micromonosporaceae > Micromonospora > Micromonospora mangrovicola. The sequence goes on from NZ_JBJZOG010000100.1 coordinate 19,274, forward strand.
GTGCGCAGTCGGCGGGCGTTGGCGGCGAACCGGGCGAGCGCCGCGCCACGCGGGTCGGGTGGGGTCAGCAGGCCGCTCTCCACGCTCAGCGCGGTCGCCTCGTCGGCGACCTGGCGCGGATCGTCGGTGTCGACCGGCTCGCCGTGCAGCTCGCGCAGCGCCACGGCGAGCTGCGCGTCGGCCGCGTCGCCGGTGCCCCACCACCGCCGGGCCAGCTCGACCGTGCGGCCGAGGCTGTCCTCGCCGACCCTCTCGGCGCGCAGCACGGCGCGCATCATGCTGAGGAAGGTGACGGTGACGGCATCGGAATCATCGGCGATCATGCCTGCACGATAGCGACCCGCTGCGACAAAACCCGCAGCGCCTCCGGCCCTCGAAGGCATGATCGGGGCATGGAGCGACGACCGCCCCGGGGGCACCGCAACGTCCCGCACACCGCCGACGTCCGCATCGAGGCCTGGGCACCGGACCGGGAGAGCTGCGTGGCGGAGGCGGTGAGTGCGCTGGTGGACACCTTCGTGGACGCCACCGGCGTCACCCCGGAGACGGAGGCGGAGACGGAGCACCGGGTGCCGCCCGGCGACGACCCGGACCTGCTGGTCGGTGTCCTCGACGAGGTGATCTTCCGGCTGGACACCGAGGGTGCGGTGCCGCTGGACACCGAGGTGCGGGCGGCCGGGGACGGTGGCCTGCTGGTCCGCTGGCGGGTCGCCGACACGGGCGCGGTGGAGGCGGTCGGTGCGGTCCCCAAGGCGGTCTCGCTGCACGAGCTGCGCTTCGGCCCGGACAGTACCGGCTGGTCCTGCGCGGTGACGCTGGACGTGTGAGGCCGGGTCAGCCCTTCACCACGCCGAGCGGCACCAGCCGGGCCACCCGCCGGCACAGGCCCGCCCCCTCGGCCGCCGCCACCACCTCGGTGATGTCCTTGTACGCGGCCGGCATCTCCTCGGCCAGCCCGCGCCGGGACGCGCCCCGCACCGCAATGTCCTGCGCCTCCAGCTCGCCGCGGGGGTCGTGGCCACGTTCCGCCTTGACCGCCTGCTTGCGGCTCTGCACCCGACCCGCGCCGTGACAGGTGGACGCCCAGGCCGGTGAGGCGGGCACGCCGGTGAGGACGTACGAGCCGGTGCCCATCGAACCGGGAATGAGCACCGGCTGCCCGACCGGGCGCAGATCCTCCGGCAGGTCGGGATGTCCGGGCGGCAACGCCCGGGTGGCGCCCTTGCGGTGCACGCAGAGCCGCCGTGGCGTCCCGTTCACCTGGTGCGTCTCGATCTTCGCGAGGTTGTGCGAGATGTCGTACACCAGGTCGAGGTCGCAGCCGGTGACCCGGGTGAACACCTGGCGGGCGGCGTGGGCGAGCAGCTGCCGGTTGGCCCGGGCGTAGTTGGCGGCGGCGGCCATCGCCCCCAGGTACGCCCGGCCCTCGTGGGACGACACCGGCGCGCAGGCGAGCTGCCGGTCGGGCACGTGGATGCCGTAGCCCGGCATCACCTTCTCCATCTTGTGCACGTAGTCGGTGCAGATCTGATGACCCAGGCCGCGCGAGCCGCAGTGGATCATCACGCAGACCTGGCCGGCGCGCAGCCCGAACGCGGTGGCGACGGTCTCGTCGTAGATCTCCTCGACCGCCTGCACCTCGAGGAAGTGGTTCCCGGAGCCGAGGCTGCCGACCTGCTTCGCGCCCCGCTCCACCGCCCGCTCGCCCACCTGGGCCGGATTGGCGTCACCGACCGCGCCGTAGTCCTCGCAGCGGTCCAGGTCCCGCTGGACGCCGTAGCCGCGCTCAACGGCGTACCGGGAGCCACCGCGCAGCACCCCGTCGAGCTCGGAGCGGCCGGTCAGGTGCCACACCGCCCCCTTGCCCATGCCGCGCGGGGTGGACTCGCTCAGGCCGTCCATCACCGCCCTCAGCCTGGGCCGCAGCCGGTCCCGGTCCAGATCGGCGGCGAGCAGCCGGACCCCGCAGGAGATGTCGAAGCCGACGCCGCCGGGTGAGACCACTCCACCGTCCTCGACGTCCGTGGCGGCGACCCCGCCGATCGGGAAGCCGTAGCCAAGGTGCACGTCCGGCATGGCGTACGAGGCGTCGACGATGCCGGGCAGGGTGGCCACGTTCGCCACCTGATCGAGGGACCGGTCCGCCTCGGCGTCCGGCAGCAACGACCGGGAGGCGTAGACCACTCCCGGCACCCGCATCGGGTCGTGCCGGTCGATGCGGAACCGGTACGGCGACTCCTCGACCAGGTCCATGTCCGCCCGGCTACCCGGGCGCGGGGCGATTACACCCGCGCTGGTTCGGCCCGCCCGATCCGGGTGGTGCGCCAGCATGCCCCAGCGATACGAGAACTACGACCGGGTCGCGATCGTCACCGGCGCGGACTCCGGCATCGGCAAGGCGGGCGCGGTGGCGCTCGCCGGAGCCGGTTTCGACATCGGCTTCACCTGGTACGGCGACCCGGACGGCGCCGACCGCACCGCCACCGAGGTACGCGGCACCGGCCGCCGCTGCGAGGCCGCCGAGATGGACCTGACCCGGCTGCCGGGGGCCGCCGCGGTGATCGACGAGTTGACCGACCGGCTCGGCGGGCTCGGCGTGCTGGTGAACAACGCCGGCACCGGCCTGGCCACCCCCTTCCTCGACGTGACGTGGGAGCAGTGGCGGGAGGTGCTCTCCGTGAATCTGGACGGCCCGTTCCGCTGCTCGCAGCGGGCCGCCCGGCGGATGCGGACGGCCGGGCGAGGCGGCCGGATCATCAACATCACCAGCGTGCACGAGCACGCGCCCCGGGTGGGCTCGTCGGCGTACTGCGCCGCCAAGGGCGGGCTCGGGCTGCTCAGCGAGGTGATGGCGCAGGAGCTGGCCGCCGACGGGATCACCGTCAACGCGGTCGCCCCCGGAGAGATCGCCACCCCGATGACCGGGCAGGAGGACGTCGACCCGTTCACCGAGGACCGCCCCGGCGTGCCGGTCGGTCGGCCCGGGGACGCCCGCGAGGTCGCCGCGGTCGTGACGCTGCTGGCCTCGCCGGCGGCGGCGTACGTGACCGGGGCGTCGTGGCCGGTGGACGGGGGGATGCTGCTGACGGGCCCGCACGCTGCTGCCCTTCCTTCCCACTCCTGGCGCGCCGGTTAGGGGGCTGGGGCGGATCAGCTCCGTGCGTCGCCGGCCGACTCGTTCCCCGTCCCAGCATTGGTGACCTTGCTCAAAGCACCGGTTTCCGGGTAGTGGCAGGCGGTGAGTTGGTTGCCGTCGTCGCGTGGCACCAGCGCGGGTTCCTCGGTGGCGCAGCGGTCCTGGGCTTTCCAGCAGCGGGTGCGGAAGCGGCAGCCGGTGGGTGGGTTGAGGGGGGTGGGGACGTCGCCGGTGAGGCGGATGCGTCCGGCGGGGCCGAGGGTGGTGACGTCGGGGATGGCCGACAGCAGGGCCCGGGTGTAGGGGTGTTGGGGGCGGGTGTAGATGTCGTCGCGGTCGCCGATCTCGACGATCTTGCCGAGGTACATGACGGCGACGCGGTGGCAGAAGTGCCG
>NZ_JBJZOG010000101.1:0-22097 GCF_047200535.1 Micromonospora mangrovicola
AACACTGTAAGACCTCGACCTCGCGTTCGGTGAAGTGGGCGTCCCGACAGCAACACCGTCGCTCTCGGGCTTTCGGGCGTGTCGGTCCGGTGGTGGAAAAGTCTTCCGTTCTGTCCGTGTTGGCGACACCAGTCATGATCCCCCGCCCTTGTTGAACCACCGCTTCGCACGGTCCTGACACCATGCCTCGATCATCCTGAATCGGGCGCTTCGGGCTGTCCCTGGTCGTTCTCCAGCCGGGGCGCGGCCGTCAGCGCTTCGGATCCTAACGCAAAATGCCTGCCGCGATGGCGCTCGATATGCTCTAGATTCCTGCCGCGATACTTACTGATTCCCGCCCGGTGCGAGACCCGGAACCGGTGGCGGTGACTGGGCGGTGGTGAGCTGATCGATGCGCGCCTTCTGGCATCCATAGCCCTCGCCGGTCGGCACGCACGACCCGGCCGTTACCGAAACAGCCGCCGATCCGGCCACGACGCACGCGTCCACTGTGGCCGCCACCGTCGGCTGCACCCACCCGAACGTGCGCGATCGTCGACAACGCCGAGCGGTCGCGGTGGCCCGGCGATCGTGCCGTCACCCGGGTGAGTCTGGCCGGTGAACGACGGTCGTCCCCGGACGGCACCGCCGGACACGGTGAGGGAATCAGCCGTCGCACGGGCGGAAATAAGGGATACCGGTGGCCCATCGTAAATCGCAGACTGAGACGCAATCAGGAGGGAAGAACCGCCGATGACGGAATCGCCCCGCGCCCCGCCGAAACCCTCGACCTACCTCAGGCGCCAGTCAAGATTCGGCTCGCTGAGACGGGCCCTCAATTCCTGCTGATTCCGTGCCCGAATGAGTTCGCTAAAAGGGCGACGACCGGTGCGGCGAATCAATCCATCAGAAGAAACGTTCTACTGCCTGGGAGGCGGAAATGGCATACGACGCGCTGAAGGCCCTTCGTGACGGCGGCAACCCGCTCGACCTGCTGAGCGAGCGGCAGCGGGCCGTGCTGGCGAACCTCACCCCCGAGGAGGTGGCGACCTGGAACTCCATCAAGGGCCGGCTGGACGCGGCCGGCGGTGAGGTCGAGGGCCAGGACGTCAACTTCAACCTCTGACCACCATCCCCTGCGGTGATCCCCTTCGGCTCATGCCTTTGTCTCGGAGGGGATCGCCCGCAGCCGCTTCAACAGATCTCACGCACGTTCGTGTGCCGACACACGACCTTGGAGCGCACATACCATGACTCTCACCGCGAGCGACCGAGTTCGTCGGACCCTCAGCCTGGTCCAGCCCACCGCTCCGAAGGGCGGTGCCTTCTGGTCACATCGGTGCCTAAACGTGCTCTACCCGCGCTATCTCGTCATGGCGCACACGATCACCCGCGGCAGTGTGCCGCTCATGGAAGCCGCTCGGGACGCCGCCGACCGGCGGGCGGCTGTCGATCCCGTCTCCGCGCAGCTCGTGACGTACCTGGACAAGCACATCCCCGAGGAGATGGGGCACGACGATTGGCTGCTCGACGACCTCGAATTCCTCGGTGTCTCGCGTGATGAGGCCATGTCCCATCCGCCGAGCCCTGCGGTCGCCGCGTTCGTGGGCTCGCAGTACTACTACGTGCTGCACAGCCAGCCAGTGGCTCTTCTGGGGTACCTCGCCATGCTCGAAGGGCACCCGCCCACGGACGAGCTGTGTCAGTCTGCCGCGCAGCTGAGCGGCTATCCGCTCGAAGCCTTCCGAACCCTGCGCAAGCACGCCAACCTCGACCCTCACCACAGCGCAGACCTCGACACTGTCCTCGACGCCATGCCGCTGACCCGCGACCAGTTGAACCTGATCACCACCAACGCGATGGCCACCAAGGACCGTGCCGGCCGCCTCATGAACGAACTCGTCGACGAGCACCCGATGACGCTGCTTGAGCGGGACAGGACCTCCGGATGAGATCCTGCCCCTCCTGTCGGGCCCCTGCCGAGGACGACGCCCGGTTCTGCCATCGGTGCGGCGCCCCGGTCATCGACACGCCCCGACCGGAGGTACGCAAGAGCATCGTCACTCTCTTTATCGACCTGGTCGACTCCACGGTGCTCGGCGAACGGCTGGACCCGGAGTTGCTGCGCTCGGTACTGGACCAGTACTTTCTGGTCTGCGTGAACAGAGTGGAAGCCTTCGGTGGCGCGGTGGAGAAGTTCATCGGCGACGCCGTCATGGCGGTGTTCGGCATCCCGCGTACCCGTGAAGACGACGCACTCCGGGCGGTGCGGACGGCGACCAGCATCAGAGATGCGCTGACCGATCTCGACCACGGTCTGGCCGCGACCGGCGTCACGCTGCGAACCCGGACCGGGATCGCCTCTGGTGAGGTCGTCGTCACCTCGTTCCCGAACGGCGACCTGCACGTGGTCGGAGACGCGGTGAATACGGCCGCCAGACTCCAGTCCGCAGCCGGCCCTGGCCAGATCATCTTCGACGACCGGGTCGCCAGCATGGTGCGGGGCCTTGTGACGGTGGATGAGATCGCACCCCTGGCCCTCAAGGGAAAGGCGCGGCGGACCCGCGCCTGGCGGCTGGTCTCCCTGGCGAACCCGGAACCCAGCGGGCCGACCACGCCGTTCGTGGGACGGGACGACGAGACCGCACAGCTGCGCTACACCTACCGGCGGGCGGTCAGCCAGGACCAGTCCTGCCTGGTCACCGTCGTCGGCGACGCCGGTGTAGGAAAGTCCCGTCTGGTTCGCGAGTTCCTCACGGACCACGTGGGGACGTCGGCGCAGGTGCTGGTGGGCCACTGCCGCTCGTACGGCGGTGGCACCTACGATCCGGTGATCCAAATGCTCGGCTCCCTCACCGCCGGCCAGGACCTTGAAGCGCTGCTCGGCGACGGTGCCGACAGCGTGCGCGCCCGCCGCTGCCTTGCGGTCCTCGCGACCCCCTCGCACGCGGATCGCGGCGACGGAGTCCGAGAGATCGCCTGGGCCGTCCGGAAACTCTTCGAGCTGCTCGCCCGGCGGCGCCCGCTGGTAGTGGTCGTCGAGGACCTCCACGAGGCCAGTTCCACGCTGTTGGACCTCATCGACGACGTGGCCTCCTGGCTGACCGACGTACCGATGCTGCTCGTCTGCGTCGCACGCCCGGACCTGCTCGACGCCAGGCCTGCCTGGGGTGGCGGGAAGTCCTGCGCCATCACCCTGGATGTGCCGCCACTCACGGAAACGGAGACGGCCCGTCTCGTCCTGGAGCTCACCACTGCCGGAGAGGTGGCGGCACAGCTGGATGACGGGAGCGCCGCCCAGGTCGTCACGTCCTGCGACGGCAATCCGCTCTTCGCCGAGATCATGGTTGACCTGCTGCGTGACGGCCGCCTGGAGACAAGCGCCTCACCGAACATCAACGCCCTGCTGTCCGCCCGACTCGACCAACTGCCCGCCGACGAGCGGGCGGTGCTGGAGCGAGCCGCTGTCATCGGTCGCGAATTCAGCCTCGCGCTTCTTCGGGTGCTGATCGACGACCTGAACGACGAACTCGGGCAGTGCCTGGCCCGGCTGGCCCGCCGTCGCCTCGTCCGGCGTACCGACGCCGCCGGCAGGTTCCGGTTCGCCCAGACTCTCGTCCGCGACACGTTGTACTCCATGATTCCGAAGGCGCACCGGCAGCAGTGGCACCTGACACTGGCTGACATCACCGTCGGAGAGTGGGAAGACGAGGCCCTACCCGCGGTCGTGGCCGGTCACCATCTGGAAGCCGCGTACGTGCTGCGACGCGAGCTGCAGCCCGGCGATCCGAGCCTCCCCGCCCTCGCCGGACGGGCGGCGGCAGCGCTGCTCACCGACGGCACGATCGCCCTGCAGCGCCGGGATCTGCCTGCGGCAGCGGCCACCCTCAGCCGCGCACAGGAACTTCTGCCGCCCGGCGAACCTCGTCACCGGTCGCTGGCCCTCCGTATCTCAGACTGCTGGTTGAGCATGTCCAGGGGACAGCTGGCCCTGGACGCTCTCACGGTGGCGGAGGAAGCCATGCCTGGCGACCCGCCCACCGCGGCGTCCTGCCTGGCTCAGCGGCTGATCGTGGCCGTGCACACCGGCGTAGCCATCGCGCAAGTGGTCAGCCGGGCAGCCGAACTCAACAGGCAGCTCGAGGCCACCTCGGACGACGATCTCACCTGGTGCCGGTTCCACCAGCTCTCGGCGCTGCTGTACATGTTCGCCGAGGAACTGGGCGCAGCCGAGGCGGCGTTACGCAGCGCGCTGGTCCGGGCCCGAGCCGCCGGCGACGGGTACGAGGAAGAACGAATCCTCATCGGCATGTGTGAGTTGGCCCTCTGGGGCCCGACGCCGGTCCATTCGGGCCTCGCCCTGTGCGACGAACTGACCCGCCGCTTCGTCGCCGACCGCGTTCTCCTGGTGCCCGTCGCCACCACCGAGGCCGGGCTCCGGTCGCTCATTGGTGACATCGACGGAGCGCGAGCGCTGCTGTCGACGGCGCAGCTGCACGTCCGCGAACTGCATCTCGACCTGGCCGGCGCGGTGCTCGCGCAGACCTCCGGCGTGGTGGAGTCGTTGGCCCGCAACCATGAGGTGGCCGAGTCGCACTTCCTGCACGGCGCGGCCGCGCTGCGGTCGGCCGGAAGGGTGACCGGCGCTCAGACCCTGGAGGCGTGGGCCGCCCGCGAGATGTTCTCCCGAGGGCTGCTCGGCGAGGCCACTCGAGCGATCGAGACCCTCGAACGCGACGCCCACGCGTCGGACGTACGTACCCAGCTCATTGTCCGATCCCTGCGCGGCCGTCTGCTGTCCAGCGCTGGCGCGCACGAGGCCGCGTTGACGGCCCTCGGCGGAGCTCGTGCGCTCGCCGGCCGTACCGACGACATGCGGCTGCAGGGTGACGTGCTGCTGGACCTCGCGATCGTCCTACGCGCTGCGGGTCACGTCGACGACGCGCTGCGGGTCGGCGCCGAGGCGCTCAACCGCTACACGGCAAAGGGAGCCGACCTGCTCATGACCCGGGTCACCGCATGGCTCGCCGCGCCGCCGGCCTCCAGCGACGGCGGTACCCCATGACACATCCGCCACCCTGGCGCCGCCCCTCGCGGGCGTACTTTCCCGGCCTCCCGGCATGGGGACTGTCCACCGCTGCTGCCTCCCCACCACCGTTCGAGGTGGGTCAGCTGGAGGACGTGACCCCGGCCTGGGCGTGGGAGGGAGCCGACGGCTCCGGCGTACGAGTGTGCCTGCTCGACAGCGGAGTGGAAGCGGACCACGCCGGCGCCGGACCCGTCGACCTCGCGCTCACGGTGGTGGACGCCCCGGACGGTCGGTTGACCGTCGCCGAGGAGAACCCGTCCGTCGACCGTGTCGGCCACGGCACCGCCTGCGCCGCTGTCATCCGTTCCATCGCCCCGGCCGCCTCACTCACCTCGGTCCGCGTCCTCACCGACGGCATCTTTGGCGGGGGACAGGCGCTGCTCGCCGGCCTGGAATGGGCGATAGAGCAGGGGTACGACGTGGTCAACCTCAGTCTGTCCACCACCAGGCCGCAGCTCCAGCAGCCGCTGCACGACCTAGCCGACCAGGCGTACTTCCGCCGGACGCTGCTGGTCGTCGCGGCGCACAACATGCCCGTACACAGTTACCCGTGGACCTTCGCCTCGGTCGTCTCCGTCGCCTGCCACGACGAACCCGAACCGATGCTGCACTACTACAACCCGTCGCCGCCTGCTGAGTTTCTGGCGCACGGCGTACGCGTCCTGGTTCCCTGGCTCGACAGCGGCGACAAGCGGGTGACCGGCAACAGCTTCGCGACACCCCACATATCCGGACTCTGCGCACTGATCCTCAGCAAGCACCCCTGGCTGACGCCGTTCCAGGTCAAGTCGGTCCTTTTTATGACCGCACGCAACGTACGTGAACTCGCAGGAGGCCCGCCATGCCCGTAGGCGACTACCGCTCTCCGGCACCGGGCACGTTGCCGGTGGATACCACGGAGCGTCGATTGCTCCACTCCGTCGTGGAGGTCGCCCGCAGCGTCTTCGGGGCCGCGGCCGCGTCCGTCTTCCTCGTCGATCAGAACAACGGCGATCTCGTCTTCGAGGCCGTCTCCGGTGAGGGCGAGCAGCGGCTGCCGGGTACGCGGTTCGAACGGGGAACCGGGATAGCCGGGTGGGTCGCGGCGAGCGGCCAACCGATGCTCGCCGATCACCTGGGCAGGACCGGGTCCTTCGCCCTGGACGCCGCGGAGACCACCGGATACATCCCGCAGAGCATCATGGCCGCCCCGCTGCTACGCGACAGCGAATGCATCGGTGTGCTGGAGGTACTCGATCGAGGCAGCCGTCCGCGTGCCGTCCTGCAGGACGTCGAGCTGCTCGGCCTGGTGGCTACGCAGGCCGCGCTCGGCTTGGAACTGCTGGTCCGCCTGCAATGGGCGGTGGGTACCGGGACGGCGGAGTCTGCCGACCTGGCCGTGCTGCAGCGGATCGCCGAACGCCTGCCCCTCGCGTCCTCAGCCGCGCACGTCATGGTCTCGGGTCTGCTGTCGACCATCGACGCCCTGCTCGCCGACGACCAGGCCAACCGGGCGGCATGACCGGTCAGCGGGCATCGGCTCCGGAACCACCCCTACCGGCCGTCCGCGATCGCCCTTAGGTCACGCCTAGGTCACCACGCGAAGAGAGAGGAAACGGAGTGACTGGACCAGTAATCCCCATCTCCCGTGTCCGGCCGCCGGCAAGGCCGTCGTCGTCGGTGCCCTATCTACTCATCACACCGCCTCTGACCAGCCCGACGAATCCCTACCACTCCATCCCGTACCTGGTGGCGAAGGCGCGCGAGGACGGCTTCACCGCATTCCGGTGCCTCGACGCCAACATCGAGGCGCTCAATCACCTCGCCCGGCCGACCCAGGTCGCGGAGTTGCTCGACGAAGCCCTGCGGATCCGACATCGCATCGAGGACGCCACCGTCGTCACCCGCATGGACGAACTGCGCTACCAGGACACCCTGGCTGCCGAGGGAGTCGACTGTGACTTCGTCGAGCGGGCGATCGCCGTCATGAGAGACCCCGATCTCTTCTACCACCACCCAACCTACCGGCAGGCGGTGATGGCCGTCCGCAGATGGCTCACGCTGCTGTCCCTCGCCGGGGCGCCGGCGATGTTCGACGGTTTCGGGCTGCGTACCGACGGGGCGGTGAACTATTCGAGCTTCGCCGACCTGGGAGATGACTCTGTCGTCGACCTGATAGCCGGCCCCTTCGAACCGTACATTCGAGGCCCGTTCCGGGAGGTGCTGGCCGAACGGCGGTGGGAGCTGGTCGGCCTGTCGGTCAACTACCGCGACCAGTTGCCGATCGCGTTGCGTCTGGCCCGCGAGATCCGTCAGTGCCGGCCGGACACCGTCATCGTCTTCGGCGGCACCGAGGTGTGCGACGACATCAAGTACGCCCGGGACCGGGCGGGCGTGTGGAGTGTCTTCCGGGACGCCGATCTGCTCGTACCGGGGGAGGGCGAATCCCCGTTGTCGGAGATTCTCGCGGCGATCCGGGACAGCCTGCCTTTGTCGGACATGCGCGGGGTGCTGACCCGGAAGTCCGACCCTGAGGCGAATCTCATCAACTACGAGAACGTCTCCACCCTCCCCACGCCCGCCTACGAGGTCTGGGACTGGAACCGGTACTGGTCGCCCGAGCCTGTGGTGAACTACAGCCCCACCCGGGGCTGCTACTGGAACAAGTGCACCTTCTGCGACTACGGCCTGAACACCGATCGCCCTACCGCACCCTCTCGCGAGCGGTCCCTCAACCGGGTGGCGGAAGACCTCGCCGCGGTCGCGGGCTGGGCGAGAAGCGTCTACTTCGCCGTGGACGCCATGTCGCCACGCTATCTGCGTACGCTGTGCGAGCGGATCGCCGACGAGCCTCACCACCTGCGGTGGAGCGCCGAACTCAGGTTGGAGCGCACCTTCCCCAAGCGCAGCGTCGCAGATCTGCTGAAGGCGGCGGGTTGCGTTGCCGTCTCCTTCGGTTACGAGTCCGGATCCCAGCGGATCCTCGACCTGATCAACAAGGGCGTGCGGATCGATGACGTACCCGCCATCCTCGCGGACCTGGCGGCACGCGACATCGGCGTGCAGATGATGGGCTTCACCGGATTCCCCTCCGAGACGCCGGTCGAGGCACGCGAGACGTACGAGTTCCTGATCCGCAACGCCGAACTGTGGTCGCTGGCCGGCATCGGCACGTTCCAGCTCACCCCGGGGTCGATCGTCGCCCGGCAACCGGACCGCTTCGGCGTCGAGGTACTGCCCGCCCCGGCCGCCGACGACATCCAGCGGTACCTGCCGTGGCGGATGAGGCAGGACCACCAGCCGAGATGGCCCGGTGCCGCGACGGACGGGCTCACCCCGGACCTGACCAGCAAACTCGCCAGATGCTTTGACGACCGCCCCTTCGTCGGGGGTATCGACAGCGCCCACTCCATGCTCTACTTTGCCCGCTACGGTTCCGGTCTCCTGCCCTCCACCGACGGCGAGGAACCTCGGCACCGGCTGGTCGGCGAAACGATCCACTACATCGCCTTCGACAACCTGCACGACTTCACCACTCCCCGCCTGCTCGAGGAGGCACATGCCACGCTGCGTGCAAAGGGATCGGTGACCCACGCGCAACTGGCGCAGTGGCTCGGTCAGCCAGGTGCGGCTCGGGCAGGTCGGGCACAGGTGGCGATCCTCGCCACCGGCGTAGCCGTCGCCCTGCCGCAGGCCGCCGCGGCGAGCGGCGCACTCCGTCGAGTGCTCCAGCTGGTCGCTGCCGCGAGCGGCGCCGCCTGACGACGATTCACGGCAGCCCCACCAACGACCCCGGGCCCCGCTCTGCCGCCAAGACGCAGATCGCAACCCTGTACGGCGAGCTCACCCGTCTGGCCGCCGTGCCGGTCGTCGAGCTGAAACGAGTCATCGCCGTCGCCGAGACCCAAGGACCGGCCCCGGCGGACTGCACAAGATGTACCTCCGACTCGTGGCCCGGGCCAGGCACACCGCGGCGGACGGTCAGGATGGCTGCCGTGCCGGTTGTCGCCCGGATGGCAGTGTCAGGTCAGCCGCCGGCGTACCGGTGAGACCGTCACGATCGGCCCGTGAGCTGCTGGAATGTGGTTCGGATTCTGCCAAGTATGGTCCACCAGAGCATTTGATCATGCTAGCTGCCTGCGCATTTGCAGTGCGGGTGGCCGCTGGAACGTAGCAGTGTGCGAACCGCGACGGGCGAACGCGTCAACTTTCAGTGGTTTCACGGTCCTTCGTGCGGGATGAGTCATGGTCTTGTTGCCGCCGACCGAGTGCGGTGCGGGCACGGCCTCTATCCCCGCCCACACCGCTCGCGTTGCCTGTAGCTAGCCGGCTGGGCGGTCCGGGCGAGCCTCAGGGGTAGCCGGTCGGCGTCGGTTGCGCAGCCAGTGCCCGAGAATCACCGGGCCGAAGCCGGCGGCGTAGATGACCGAGGTGGAGATCAGGTAGCCCCTGGCGTCTTCGAGCAGCTCGGTCGAGCCGTTGTGCCGGAACGCGGCGGTGAACCCATTGGCCCACTCCATCACCAGCAACGCGGTCTGGAAGGTATAGATCTGGGCGGTACTCCCATGCACGTGATGATCGCCGAGGATTCGGTGCTGTTCCGGGAAGGGTTGACACGATTGCTCGCCGAGGCCGGGCACGTGGTCGTGGCGGCGGTCGGCGACGTCGACGGTCTGCCGGGGATCGTCCGGAGCAGCGTCCGGACGTGGTCGTGATCGACGTGCGGATGCCGCCGACCATGACCGACGACGGCGTGCGGGCCGCGCAGCAGATCCGGGACGAGTCGCCGCGACAGCCGATCCTGCTGCTGTCCCAGCATGTGGAGGCGCGGTGCTCGGTGAAGTTGATTCCACCGGCGCGTTCGGTTACCTGCTCAAGGACCGGGTGCTGCGCGTCAGTGACTTCCTGGACGCGCTGACCCGGGTCGCCGAGGGCGGCTCCGCGCTCGACCCCGAGATCGTGTCAGCGCTGCTGGCCCCCCGAAGGTCAGGCCCCGCCGACCTGTCGGCACGCGAACGGGAAGTACTCGCGCTGGTCACGGAGGGACACTCCAATGTGTCCATCCCGGCTCGGCTGGTGGTCACCGAACGCGCCATTGAGGCGCACATGCGCTCCGTCTTCCAGCGCCTGCAACCGCCGGAGAGCCACCCGTGCTGGCTGTGCTGACGTACCTGCTCACCCAATGACCGCGCCAGAATCGTGTCCGCCGAGGTGCCAGATTGAGCCACACGCTGCGCTTTCGCGTGACCGTAGCGCGTGGGACTCAACCCTCGGCCGAGTTCGCGTGCGGCCGGTCCCGGCCGTTTCGGTCAGCGATGTGGGCCAGGACTCTGCGGAAGGTGGCCCAGTCGCGGTCGCCGATCTCGGAACGCCAGCGGTCTTCTGTCTCGGCGAAGATCTCCATGATTCGCGCTTGCAGGCGCAGACCTTTGACGGTGGGGCGTACGATCCGGGCCCGCCGGTCGGTCGGGTCGGGGTCGACGTGCAGGAAGCCCGTCTTCTGCATCGTGGCGACGAACTCGCCCAGCGACTGCTTGGTCATGCCGACCCGGCCGGCCAGGTCGGTCGGGCGCATGCCCTCAACGGGGGTCAGTGACAGCAGGCGCAGGTGTGATCCGCGCAGGTGGTGTGGTTCATCGGCGACCTCGGCCTCCATGGCCCGCTTGCCAACGGTCAGTGCGGCGCCGAGCAGGTCGAAGACATGGACCAGATCGTGATTGACCGAACTCATAAGGCTACCTTACTATCTTTGCGAGGTCGTCAGCCAACCTTACTATCTCGGGGAGTGACCATGGATCTGCCCGCATCGGAGCTTGCCACCACGGTGAAGGCGATGCTCGGCGACGACGCCACGCCTGGCACGTGGACGGTCGAGCAGGTGGCCTACGACTCCGGCTCCCCGGCGACCGGCGGGCTAATGCGCGTACGCGGCCGCAGCGACGACGGACGCGACTGGGCCGTGTTTGTGAAACTGGTGCAGCATGCGCGGCACTGGCCACGGCTGCACCTGCTGCCTGCCGAGATCCGCGACGCGTTCGCCGCAGGCTTTCCGTGGCGGCAGGAGCTCTGCCTGTGGGAGCCGTCGTTCGCCGGCCGCATGCCTGCTGGCCTGCGCTCGCCGGTTCTCTACCGGATCACCGACCTGGGCGACGACCGCCTGCTGTTGTGGATGGAAGACATCGACGCCCACGACGAGACTTGCTGGAACCTCGGCCTCTACATCCGCGCGGCCCGCGCGCTGGGTGGCTTGGCCGCGCTGCGCAGCACACCCGATCTGCTCGCCAGCACCGGCCACCCGCCGGGTTGGGCGTTGCGCATGTTCGCCCAGGGCCGGGTCATGCAGGGTGCCGTGCCGCAGCTTTCCGACGACCGCCTGTGGAGCCACCCCATGCTCGCCAACGCCGTCGACGCGCGGCTGCGCGACGATCTGCGCCGCATCGCCGAGGCTCTGCCCGCGTTCCTCGACCAGCTCGACACCCTGCCCCAGACCCTCGCGCATGGCGACGCCAGCCCGCAGAACCTTCTCGTTCCCCGCAACGAGTCCGACATGCTCGTCGCCATCGACGTCGCCTTTCAATGCCCCCTAGCCGTCGGCTTCGACCTCAGCCAACTGCTGATCGGCCTGGCACACGCCGGCCACATCACCGTCGAGCAGCTGCCGGCCATCCATGACCGCCTCGTGCCGGCGTACGTCGCCGGCATGCGCCAGCACGGCGTCGACGCCGACCCCGAGCAGGTCGCATACGGCTATGTCGGCGCCCTCACCGTGCGCTCGGCCCTGACCTCGCTGCCCTACGAACTGCTCGACTGCCCGCCCACCGACCAGCTCGCCGCGCTGCTACGCCAGCGGGCGACCCTGACCAGATTCCTCGCCGACCTCGTTCTCGACCGTATCGGCCGCTGACGCCAGCCTCACGTGATAGAGAATCCATGACCATCCCGCACGAGCTGCTGTGCGAGCGCCGCACCCTGTTGAGCTGCGTGCCGTCCGGACCGCTTCTCGCCGCGATCGACGGCACAGGGCCATCCTGGTTCGGCAACTTCGTCGTCGAGGGGAGGGTGCACACGTTCTCGGCCGGGCAGCGAGCGAAAGGTGCGAGGACCCGTGCCCGGCCAATCGCCTCTACTGCCGGTCTCGTGGGTGATATCTGACCGCGGATGTCAGCGCCGGGCAGGTGATGACGGCCGTCGGCCGGTGGCCCCGGCAGCTTCACAAAATCATCGCAAGGGCCCGCACTGGCTGGACAAACCGGACGACACTGCACAGACCCTTACTGCGTGCGCAGGTACGCCAGAACGGCCAGCACGCGGCGGTGGCTCTCCGGCGACTCCGGCAGTTGCAGCCGCTGGAAGATGGAGCGCATGTGGGCCTCGACGGTGCGTTCGGTGACGACGAGCCGGGCAGCGATGGACATATTGGAGTGTCCCTCCGCGACCAGCGCCAGCACCTCGCGTTCACGGGCCGAAAGGTCTGCCAGGCCGGACTTTCGGCCGGCCAGCAGCGCCGAGACGATCTCGGGGTCCAATGCGGAGCCGCCCTCGGCCACCCGGGTCAAAGAGTCGAGGAAGTCGCCGACGCGCAGCACCCGGTCCTTCAGCAGGTAACCGAACGCCCCGGTGGATACCAGGTTCACCGAGTGCCGAGTTTCCACGTGCTGGGAGAGCAGCAGGATCGGCTGCTGCGGCGATTCGTCGCGGATCTCCTGGGCAGCTCGCGCACCGTCGTCGGTCATCGTGGGCGGCATCCGGACGTCGATGACCGCCACGTCTGGCCGGTGCTCGCGGACGATCCCGGGCAGGCCGTTCGCCGCACCGACCGCCGCCACGACCTCGTGCCCGGACTCGGTGAGCAGGCGCGTCAGGCCCTCCCGGAACAGCACCGAGTCCTCGGCGATCACCACTCGCACGGCAGCACCGCCTGCACGGTCGTCCCGGCCGCGGGCGCGCTGGTGACCGTCAGCGTCCCGCCGATCGACCCGACCCGGTCGCGCAGGGCGGCCAGCCCCGAGTCTGTCGGTGCCCCGCCGGTGCCGTCGTCCCGGACCGCGACGCGCAGCTCCTCTCCCGTGTGCTGGGCGGACACCCGGATGCGAGCGGCGCTAGCGTGCTTGAGGACGTTGGTCATCGCCTCGGCGGCGACGAAGTACGCCGTGGTGGCCACGACCTCGCTCACCGCTACGCCGTCGAGGTGGATGTCGAAGTCCACGGGGATCGGGCAATCCGCCCCCAGCCTGGTCAGTGCGGCCGACAATCCGTCGTCCAGGCTCGCCGGGCGTACGCCGTGGGCCAACCGCCGCAGCTCGGCGACGGTCTGCTCCAGCCGATCCACCGCTTGGTCGAGCTCGCCCGCGACCGGGTGCCCGGCCGGCAGCCGCCGTTGAGCCGAGCGCAGCTGCATGCCGAGCGCGACCAGCTGCTGCTGTGCACCGTCGTGGAGGTCCCGTTCCAGCCTTTGTCGCTCCTGCACAGTGGCGGTGATCAGGCGGCGGCGGCTGTCGTCGACCTCGTGCACCGCCCGGCGTAGCCCCAGCCGCAGCCGACTCACCTCGATCGGCAGCCGCGCCGCGGAGGCGGCCAGCCGGGCTCGGCGCACCGCCCGCGCCGACCCCGGGCTCACCACCAGCTCGCCGATCTCGGCGTCGGTTGTGCGCAGCGGCACGCGTACGCCATCGGCGACCGGCTCGGCGGGCCGCCCGGCCAGGTCCACGAACCCACCTCGGCCGACATCGGTGAGTAGCAGGGCCAGTCGCGGATCGCCGACCGCCTCGCGCAGCACCGCCTCGACCGACTCGGGTTCAGCCGAGCCGTCCCGGACCTGCTCGACGAAGCGCTGCACGCGATCGAGGATGACGGCCCGGTCCCGGTCGACCACCCGGGCCACGGCGGCGTGGATGCGCCGGTGCAGCGGCAGCACGGCAAGCGCCACTCCGAACACCGAGGTGGTCAGCCCGATCGTCGAGCCCCGGCCGAGCAGGTAGCCGAGCCCGGTGACGAGGACGGCGAAGGCCAGCGCCGCCCCGGCCATGGTGAGCAGCCAGGCCACCGAGTCGCCTAGGATGCGGTCGATCTCGAACAGGTCGTGGCGCAGCACCGCCACGGTCAGCGCGGCCGGGACCAGCACGATGATGCCGAGTAGGAATCCGGCGTACGCCTCGGAGCCCAACCAGCCCAGCGAGGTCACGATCCAGCTCGCCACCATCAGCGTGACTGTCGCCAGCGCCGCCAGGATCAGCCAGCGCAGCTGCTGGCGTACCCGGTCGCCGCCGCGGCGGTAGCGCACGATCGGCGCGGCCAGGCAGGCCAGCACGACCGTGAGGAGCATCGCCAGCGCCGTGACCATCACCAGGATCAGAACGGTCTCGGAGATGCGATGCGCGGCGGCGGTGGTCACCACGAACGCCGCGCAGAAGAGGACGACCGCGACGGGCACGGCGAGCGCCGCGGAGCGCCACCACCAGCCTGGCGGCAGCCCGTCCGGGAAGACCAGCAGCAGCGCCATGAACCCGACCAGCTGCCAGGGCCACACCGCAGCGGCCCACCACTGTCCCCAGTCGATCGCCGGGGTGGCCAGCATCAGCGCCGCCAGCCACGTCAGCACCGGGCCGACCGGGCTGCCGGGCGCGCGGACCACGAGCAGCCAGCCGAGGACCAGCGGCACCACGCACAGCCCGTAGACCACCGCGGGCGTCACCTCGAGCCGGCCTCGCCCGGCCTGCGCGACCATCGAGGCCGCAGAGGCCAACCAGACCGCCGTCGCGGCCGAGGCCGACCACCGCCCACGGCTCATGGAAGACATTCTCGCCCATCGGGTGCGCGCAGCGGATCAGTGCCAGCACGTAACCGGAGTCCGGCGGTGGCCGCAATGCGCCGGGGGCCGCCCGCGCGGGACCGTGAATTGCGAAGGCTCACGTTGAGGAGGACACACCGATGATCGCGATTCTGACCCTGCTCGTCGCCCTGCCGCTAGGGCTGCTCATCCGCAACCGGCTTGCGGCGTATCTGACCTATGCCGTCGTCTTCGGCCAGGTCTACACGTTCCAGTCGCTCAACTTGATCCTGGAGTGGGTGAACGGGTCCTCGGAGGCGTTCACCCACGACAAGACCGCCGGTCTGGGCGCCACACTGCCCTACCTGATCGTCACATCGGCGATCTACGCCGCCGGCTTCGGCCTGGTGACACTGGGGCACTGGCTGCGCAACCGCCGCCGTTCGGCTACCGCCACCGAGGTACGCCTCGACGGCCCCACGGTCTGAACCCGCCTCCGGCGGGATGACCGGCACGGGTCGGCCCCCGCCGGAACGTTCGTCCGACGGCGGCCGACCCCGAAAGCGTACGCGGGCGGGCTCGGCCAACGAGTCCGCCTGCGCTGGCCGGTCTGTGGGAGCCGTCGACGCACGGGCACATTCGTCACGACCGTCCCGTGAGCTGCTGGAGTGCGGTTCGGATTCTGCCACGTACAACCCACCAAAGAACCTGATCACGCTATTCACCTGCCGTTTGCGGTTCGAGAAGCCGTTGATAGGTGACAGGGTGCGAACCGCAGGGAGTGAATCTCCAATGGAGCCTGCGTGCTTCGCCCTGCGGCCCGCCGATCACAACTCATTGTGGCCGCCGCCGAACGCGACCACCCGGGCTCGGTCGAGGCTGAGCTGGTCGAGCAGCCGCAAGAGGCCCCAGAACGTGTCGGCCTGGCTGCATCGCCAGTCCCGTGCCCGCTCCCTGCTGTCCGACCTCGCCACCGGCCGCATCCCGCTCACTCACGACACGTTCGACGCGCTGGAGCCCGACAAAGCCGGGCGGCATCTGCGAGAACTACTCGTCGGCGCGGGAGTGCTGCCGCCCTGCGACGAGCGTCTAGCCCGGCTGGAACGGTGGCTGCACGTCTCGCGGGTGGTCTTGCCGCTGATGGTGCGGGTCCGGGTGATCCGGCGGCTTCAGGGAGATCCACAGGAACGGGCGGGCGGCCATCCTGACGTTTCGTCACCGGCGGGCCGACCGTTTGGCGTATCCGCCGCTGTCGAGATCCGTACTGGTCCTGGTGCGCGAAGGTGTGTTGGAGTGGCCTAATGAATGCCGTGGACCTCGCCCGACGCTTCGCTCTCGGCGGGGCGGCGAGGCTGTCGGACGGGCCGGTTGCGCGGGGCAGGCAAGGCGTCGTGTGGCGGCTGGAGACGGCAGACGGCAGTTGGGCGGTGAAGGTGCCGTTTCACCAGTCCGGTGAGGACGAGGTGCGGTTGGCGACTGCGTTCCAGGAAGCGGCCTACATCGCCGGCGTGCCGACGCCGCGGGTGCGGCGCACCACGGAGGGAAGCGTCTTCGCCACCGTGGAAGGCAGACAGGTCCGGGTGTACGAGTGGGTCGACGTCAAGGCACCGGACCGCTGCCTCGACCCGGCGCTCGTTGGCGGGGTCGTGGCCGCCATTCACCGCGTACCGGTCACTGAGCCCGGCCAGTTGGAGCCGTGGTATCACGAACCGGTCGGCGCCGATCGTTGGGACCAACTGGTCCAGCAGCTCATGGAAGCGGGGGCGCCGTTCGCCGGCCGGTTGGCCGATCTGCGTGATGAGCTGGTCGCCTTGGAGTCCTGGATCGAGCCGCCCCAGATGCTGCGGACCTGCCACCGCGACCTGTGGGCCGACAACGTCCTGCCGACCGTAGACGGCGGAGTGAGTGTTATTGACTGGGAGAACAGCGGGCCGGCTGACCCGAGCCAGGAGCTCGGGTGTGTGCTCTTCGAATTCGCCCGCGCCGATGCGGGCCGAGCCCGCGCCCTGATCGACGCCTACCGGCAGGCCGCTGGACCGGCGACGGTGAACCGGCGCGGCCACTTCTCGATGCTCATCGCGCAACTCGGGCACATCACCGAGATCGCCGCCACCGACTGGCTGACGCCAAACGCTCGCTCCCCGGAGCGCGCCGACTCCGCGGCATGGATCAGTGAGGTCCTTGACGAGCCGCACACCCGCGAGCTGCTCGAAACCCTCTTGGCGGCGGTGTGCGCCGGCGCTACGCCATCAGGGCGGCCACCGGAGATCTGAACTGCCCGCGCAAGTTGCCGCGTCGGCCACGGTGGTGTGCAGGCGGGCGCTCTCATAGCCGATGACAGGGCACTTGATCTCACCTGTCCGTTCGCCGACGTGACGTACGCGCTCGTCACGTGCCTTTGCGCGGACGAGCTGGCGACACCGGTAATGCAGATGAACTCGCCCGGAGGGTATTGACCGCGTACTGAACACGTGTTTAGTGTCCTAAACATGCGTTCAACCACTGACGATGGCGACCTCACCGGCAAGGCCAACATCCGCAACGCCGCGCTGCGCCTGTTCGCCGAGCGAGGGCACGATGCCGTCACGGTACGGGAGATCGCCGCGGCAGCAGGGGTGTCACCTGCGCTCGTCGTGCATCACTTCGGCAGCAAGGACGGGCTGCGGGCCGCCGTGGACGGCTACGCCGCGCAGGCGTTCGACGCGCTCTTCTCGATGGACGAGCGGGACCTGGCCGAGGCGATGAGCGGGGACAGCGGGGCGTCCATCGCCGAGATGTTCGCACGCGCCTTTCCGCACGGCTCGCCGCTGCCCGCGTACCTACGCCGCCTACTGCTCGTCAACGATCCGGCGGGCGCGGCGTTGTTCGGTCGCTGGCACACCCTCACTCGCCAACTGCTTGACTCCATGACCGAGATCGGTGCTGCTCGACCGGCTGAGGACCCAGCGGTCCGGGCGGCGTTCCTTCTGGTCAACGACCTCGCACTGGTCCTGCTGCGCAACCAGATCGCCGCCGCGATCGGGGTCGACCCGCTCACGCCGGAGGGCATCGCCCGCTGGGCCAGAGAAGCCACCACCGTCTACACGAAGGGCGCCTTCGTGACCGCGCCCGGGGAGGAACCCTCGTGAGTCAGCCCGCCCATGTCATCCACATCCAGAACCTCACCAAGGCCTTCGGGAAGGTCCATGCGCTCGACGGCTTGGATCTCGCGGTACAGACCGGTGAGGTACATGGTTTCCTCGGTCCGAACGGGGCAGGCAAGTCCACCGCCATCCGCATCCTGCTCGGGCTGATGCGGGCCACCCGCGGTCACGTCGAACTGTTCGGCGCCGACCCCTGGCGGGCCGCCGCCACGCTCCACGGGCGCCTGGCCTACGTCGCCGGGGACGTCGCGCTGTGGCCCGCACTGACCGGCGGCCAGTGCCTCGACGTCATCGGTGCAACGCACGGCGGAGTCGACGAAAAGCGCCGAGACCGCCTGATCGAACGCTTCGAGCTCGACCCGACCAAGCGGATCCGGGATTACTCCAAGGGCAACCGTCAGAAGGTCGCCCTCGTGGCCGCGCTGGCCGCCGAGGTGGACCTACTCATCCTCGACGAGCCCACATCCGGGCTCGATCCGCTGATGGAGCAGGTCTTCCAGCAGTGCGTGCGCGAACGGAGGAACGACGGCGTCACCGTGTTGCTCTCCAGCCACATCCTGAGCGAGGTTGAAGCGCTGGCCGACCGGGTGAGCATCATTCGCCGTGGCCGCACCGTCGCCACCGGCAGCCTCGCCGACCTGCGCCGCCACACTCGAACCACGGTGCACGCCGTCACCGTCGAGGAACCCGAAAACCTGGCCCGCGCAGACGGGGTGGCCGACTACGCCTGCGAACGGTTGGACGGGCAGGTCGACACCAGGTTCACAATCGACGCCGATCACCTCGACGCGATGATCGGCAAGCTGCACGCCGCACGGATCCGCACCCTGACCGTCACCCCGCCAAGCCTCGATGCGCTGTTCCTGCGCACCTACGGGGATGCCCCCGACGCCCAGGAAACCAGCGAAACGCTTGCCGAGGCCGCCCGATGAGCGCCCGGTACCTACCGGCGAGTCGCCGCCGGAGCGGGCTGGGGGCCATGGTCGGCATCGTCTGGCGCACGCACCGCCGCGGCATCCTGGTCTGGGTGCTCGCCCTCGCCGCGAGCATGATCGGGACAGCCGCCGCCGTCGCTGGCCTCTACGACACCCCGGCCAAAATCCACACCTATGCCGAGGCGGTCACCTCCGGCAGCACACTGGCCGCAATCAACGGCCACGTCGAGGGTATCGACAGCCTGGGTGGGGTGATCCAGGACGAGTTCGGGTTCCTGGCCTCGTTCCTGCTCCCGCTGCTGGGAATCGGCCTGATCGCCGGGTCGACGCGACGCGAGGAGGAGTCAGGCCGGCTCGAGACGATCCTCGGCGGCCGGATCGCCCGGCACCAGCCGGTTCTGGCGGCCCTCGCCGTAGCGACCGCGGCGATCGTCGTCACAGCGGTCCTGTTCGCCGCCAGCCTTGCGCTCGCCGGGGTCCCGGTGTCCGGCGCAATCCTGTACAGCGCCGCACTCGGCGCGCTGGCCTTCGTGTTCGCCGGGTTCGCGGCTCTGGTGGCGCAACTCGTGCTCCACACCCGCGGGGTCTACACGTGGAGCCTGATCGCACTCGCCGCAGCGTACGTCCTGCGCGGGGTCGGCGACACGGCCATGAACTGGTTGAGCTGGCTGTCCCCGCTCGGGTGGGCGGAGAAGACCGCGCCGTTCGGGAACCACCGGTGGTGGGTGCTCGCCGTCCCGGCCGTTGCGGGCGTGGCCTCGGGCGGCGCGGCTGTGTGGCTCGCCGCCCGCCGCGACGTCGGCAGCGCCCTACTGCGTGGCGGCGCGGGTCCGGCCCGCGCGACCTGGCTGCGCCGGCGGCCGATCGGCTTCGCGGTCTGGCTGCACCGCCCGGCGACGGCGGGCTGGCTGGCGGGCGGGATCCTGCTCACCGGGATGATGGGCGCGCTGGCCCGGCAATTTCTCGACGCGCTGGCCGGCAATACCGCGCTGGGCGACGCCATGGGCGCCAGCGGCGGCCGGCCGCTGGACGGCTTCATCGCCATGACCCAGCTCTACCTTGCCGTCATCGGCGCGGGGTACGTCATCCAGGCGATCGGCACCCTGCGGGCCGAGGAAGCCGAGGGCCGCCTGGAGACCCGGCTCGCCGGCACGCTCTCCCAGACCCGCTGGCTGGCCGCCCACGGCGCCGTCGTCGCGGCCGGGCTGGTGCTCATCGTCGCCGGCTCATCGGCGGTCCTCGCGCTGTCGACCGCGTGGTCGGTCGGTAACCCCGGCGAGATCGGCGCCGTGATGCGGGCCGGCCTGGACTACCTGCCGGCCGAACTGGTGTTCGCCGGCCTCGCCGTGGCCGTGTTCGGCCTCTGGCCGCGCGGCTTCGGGCTCACCTGGGCGGCGTACACCGTGGCGACCTTCATCGCCCTCCTCGGCCCCGGCCTGACGCTCAAGCGGTGGGTGCTCGACCTCGCTCCCACCACGCATGTCGGGAAACCACCGCTGGCAACGGTCAACGCCGGCAACCTCGCCGCGCTGGCTGTCGTCGCCATCGCGCTCGCGCTGGTAGGGTTCATCGCCTTCCGCCGCCGGGACATCCCACGCGCCTAGACGATCTTCGAATTTGACTTGGGTAGGGTCACAGTCGTGATAGCGGTGATAACGGCTGTGACGATCGCAAGTGAATAGAACGCGTTGGCGATGTTCGTATGGTCGGCGATTGCGGCGACCAGTACGGTGATCACGGCGCTCAGGCCGAGGCCGGCCGCGTTGGTGGCGCCGAAGACCTGGCCGGCCCTACGCTCGGGCACGCTGGCCAGCAGCAGGCTACGGGTTGCCACCCGGGCCAGCCCGACCAGAGCGCCGGCGATGGGGATGCCCGCCAGAAGAACGGACAGATGCAGTGGCTCTAGGGCCACGATGACCGCACAGCCGACGATGCCGATGACGGCGATGCGAAGATGGCCGAACCTGGCGGGAAGCCGGGGGTAGAGGGCGGCGGCGGTGACGAACCCGACCCCGGCCAGTGCGTCCACCAGCCCGTAGGTACCCGCGCCCTGGTGGAAGCCTTGGTACACCAAGACGATCAAGACGGTGTTGCCGACCATGGTCAATACCGTGCAGGTGGCGTAGAGAAGGCCGAGGCGCAGCAGCGGTGCGGCATTGCGGCCGGTCGGCGTGCCGTTGCCGATGGCCGCTGGCCGGGCACGCTCGGCGCGGGCAGGGCCCCGGCCGATCAGATACATGGCCAGGGCCGAGAGGAGGAAGGTGGCGCCGTTGAAGAAGAACAGCGGCGTGGGCCCGAACAGGTGGATGGCGAATCCGCCTACCGCTGCGGAGAGCAAATTTCCGGCCTGCAAGGCGATCTCGTACTGCGCGCTGAACCGTACGAGGCGACCCGGGGCGACCCGCTCCTTCATCAGGGCGTTGCTTGCTGGCATGAACATCGCGGCCAGCGCGGCGAGCGCGAAACTGACCAGGTAGGCCACCGGTGTGGTTGCCCCGCCCAGCAGCAGCCAGACCGGCAGCACTATCGCCGCCAGGGCGCTGGCCACATCCGCGATCAGGCAGAGCGTCCGCCGGTCGTAACGGTCGGCGATCCGCCCGAACACCAGCGACAGCAACGCTGGTGGCACGGACGCCGCGATGAACAGCCACCCCACCGACAGTGCGCTGCCCGCGGTCGTGAAGACCAGGATCGCGGAGGCGACGAGCTGGATGCCGTTGCCCAGGCTTGTGACAAAGGTAGCCGGCAGGAGCAGTCGCTCGGCTCGACCCCCCGTCGGTGGCGTAGCCAACGCTTCGACTAGCGGCACGCGAGCATCGATCGGTGCGGTCCGGGTCCCAAGCATCTGCGCGGGCGGAGTGGTGGTGGTCATGTGCACAGCCTCCGGGAACTTCCCTGACAGGCTCCGTCAGTGAAGTTGGGTGGCCTCGACCACACCAGGCGAGCTCGCGCGACCACGCCTACCAGCCTTATCCCCGCCAGGCTGACGAGTCCCGCTACCGCCATCCCGATAGCGAGCCCACGTCGCAGAGGGCGTCCCCACGCGATGCGGTAAGGCGTTCGACCATGCCGCGTTCCGCGCGCACAATGTCGCGGCGCGTGCGTTCGGTCGCGTACTCAACTGGCCGCTGAACGTTCGGTCGCCAGGCAGCCACCGCTGGATCGCAGATCAAGTGGCAAGCCGCGTAGGGCATGTGCAAAGTCGG
>NZ_JBJZOG010000102.1:0-21048 GCF_047200535.1 Micromonospora mangrovicola
ACGGTTCGGTCGTACGCGAGGGTCAGCGACGGCTCTCGCCGCTGCCGATCTCCTCCCGCTCCGGTCGGGGCTCGACCGGGGGGTGCCCCGGCGAGACCGGCGCCTCGGCCGGCCTCTCGATCGGGTAGAAGAAGCCCCGGATCGCCGGGCCCAGCGCGCCCAGCCGGTTCATCTTCTTGGGAACGACCCAGCCGACGTAGTCCAGCGCCGGGCCGTGCCCGTCGTGGCCGTCGACCGCGCTGAGCGGCTGGTGCACCTCGACGAACCGGCCGTCCGGCATCCGCTTGATGATGCCGGTCTCCACGCCGTGGGCCAGCACCTCCCGGTCGTGCTGCTGCAGACCGAGGCAGAGGCGGTACGTGACGTAGTAGGCCAGCGGCGGCAGGATCAGCAGGCCGATCCGGCCCGCCCAGGTCGTCGCGTTCAGGCTGATGTGGAACTTGTCGGCGATGACGTCGTTGCCGCCGGAGAGGGTCAGCACGACGTAGAAGGTCAACGCCATCGCGCCCACCGCGGTGCGGGCCGGGACGTCCCGGGGCCGCTGGAGCAGGTTGTGGTGGCGGTAGTCCTTGAGGCGGCGCGCCTCCAGGAACGGGTACATCGTCGACAGGCCGACCAGGACGCCGGGAAGCACCACCGTCGGCCAGAACAGCGGCGGGATGACGTACCCGTGGCCGATCGGGATGCTGATCTCCCAGCCCGGCATGAGGCGGGTCGAGCCGTCGAGGAACATGACGTACCAGTCGGGCTGGCTGGCGGCCGAGACCACCCACGCCTCGTACGGGCCGAAGTACCAGATCGGGTTGATCTGGAACAGGCCACCCATCAGCGCGATCACGCCGAAGACGACCATGAAGAAGCCGCCCTGCTTGAGCGCGTAGCGCGGGAACATCCGCTCGCCGACGACGTTCTCGTTGGTCCGGCCGGGGCCGGGCCACTGGGTGTGCTTCTGCTTGAAGACCAGGCCCAGGTGGACGCTGATCAGCGCCACCAGCAGTGCCGGGATGAGCAGCACGTGGGCGATGAAGAACCGGCTGATGATGATCGTGCCGGGGAACTCCCCACCGAAGATCGACGAGGTGAGCCAGGAGCCGATCACCGGGATCGACAGCATGATCCCGGAGGCGATCCGCAGACCGGTGCCGGAGAGGCCGTCGTCCGGCAGCGAGTAGCCGGTGAAGCCGGCCAGGAAGCCGACCCAGAACAGCAGCGAGCCGATGATCCAGTTCGTCTCACGCGGCTTGCGGAACGCGCCGGTGAAGAAGATCCGCAGCATGTGCACGACGATCGCGGCCATGAACAGCAGCGCGGCCCAGTGGTGCATCTGCCGCATGATCAGACCACCCCGGACGTCGAACGACAGGTCCAGGCTGGAGGCGTACGCGGCCGACATCGGGGTGCCCCGCAGCGGCGCGTAGCTGCCGTTGTAGACCACCTCGGTCATCGACGGCTCGAAGAAGAAGGTCAGGAAGACGCCGGTCAGCAGCAGGACGACGAACGAGAAGAGCGCGATCTCGCCCAGCAGGAAGGACCAGTGGTCCGGGAAGACCTTGTTCAGCAGCTTGCGCAGCGGGGTCGCCGCCTGGAAGCGGTCGTCCACCGCCCCGGCGGTCTTGGCCGGCACCGCTGCTACGTCAAACTTTCGGCGCTTCATGGCCGCTCCCAGAAGTCGGGACCGATGGTTTCGGTGTAGTCGGACTTCGCCACGAAGAAGCCCTCCTCGTCCACCTCGATCGGCAGCTGCGGCAGCGGCCGGTTCGCCGGGCCGAAGACCGGCTTGGCGTTGTCGGTGATGAGGAACTGCGACTGGTGGCAGGGGCAGAGCAGGCGGTTGGTCTGCTGCTCGTAGAGGCTGGCCGGGCAACCGGCGTGCGTGCAGATCTTGGAGAACGCGACGTAGTTGCCCCACATGTAGTCGCCGTGGCCCTTGCGTGCGTTGGCGGCGCGCGACTTCTGCGCGTCGTCCTCGCGCAGGTGGATCAGCAGGGTCGGCGAGTCGGCGTACTTGTTGCTCACACCGCCGTCGACGCCGGGGAAGACGGTGAGCTGGCCGCCGGCGCTGACGTCGGCCGGGCGGATCGGCCGGCCGTCCTCGCGGATCAGCCGAATCTTCTCGCCGTTGGGGCCCGGCTTGAAGCCGGTGGTGAACATCTGGTTGTTCTTGTGCGGGTTGGAGATCAGGCCACCGACCAGCGGCGCCGCGGCGACCGCGCCGACCGGCAGCAGGCCGGCCATCAGCGAGGCGCCGAGCAGCGGGCGACGCTTCACCCCGAGTTCGTCGGCCATGTAGAGGATCGTCTCGCCGGTGAGCCGGCGGTCCTCCGGTGAACTCGGCTGGTCGTGCCGGTCCTGGATCGAGACCTCCTTGGGCAGCAGCTTCTTGCCCCAGGTGAGGATGCCGAAGCCGATGCCGAGGAGCGCGACGCCGAGGGTCAGGCCGAGCAGCGGGGTGTAGAACTTGTCACCGCCCCGGCCGGCCTCCCACTGCCAGGGCCACCAGATGTAGATGATCAGGAACGCCGTGGCGGCGGCCCCGGTCAGCAGGAACATCATGGCGACCGTACGGGTCAGCCGGCGCTCCGCCTTGCTGCCCGCGACGACCTGCGGCTCGTAGTGGACGATCTCGATGTCGTCCCGCCGCGCGCCCTCCTCGACGATGTCGAACCGGGAGAGCCGGGGGTCGTTCAGGTCGAGCGGTTCCCGGCCCTGCGGAGCCTGGTGCTCGGTGTGGGTGCTCATGCCGTCACCTCGCTACGGGTGGCGCCGGGGGTCGACGCCACAGCACTGAAACGAATGATCCGCTCGGTCACGACTTGCCCGCAATCCACAGGCTCGTGAAGACCAGCGCGACGATGCCGACCAGGAAGATCGCGAGACCCTCGGTCGACGGGCCGTACCGGCCCAGGTTGAAACCGCCCTGGTCCTGGGTCGCCTTCAGGTTCTCCTGGATGTAGGCGATGATGTCCGCCTTCTGCTCCGGAGTGATCTGGTTGTCGCCGAACACCGGCATGTTCTGCGGGCCGCTCAGCATGGCGGCGTAGATCTGGCGGTCGCTGGCCGGCTTGAGGCTCGGCGCGAACTTGCCCGAGGAGAGCGCGCCGCCGCCGGCGCCGAAGGCGTGGCACTGCGAGCAGTTGATCCGGAACAGCTCACCACCGGTGGAGATGTTGGCGCCCTCGCGCAGGTTGCCCTGCGGCACCTGCGGACCGCCGCCGAGCTCCTGGATGTACTGGCCGAGCTGGCGCACCTGCTCGTCGGTGAACTGCGGGGGCTTGCGCTGCGCCTGGGCCTCCTGCCGGACCATCGGCATGCGGCCGCTGCTGACCTGGAACTCGACCGAGGCCGACCCGACGCCGATCAGGCTCGGACCGCGTCCCGTGACGCCCTGGGCGTTGCGACCGTGACAGGTCACACAGCTCACGTCGAACAGCGCCTTGCCCTCGTTGGCGGCGGCGCTCAGGGGCGGGTTGTCCTGCGCCTGCACGCTGGGGGCGAAGACGGTGTAGGCGCCGCCGGCCAGCATCAGCGCGGCGGTCAGGCGGACCGCGGCACCCAGCCGGCGGCGGCCCCTGCTGCGCGCCACGGGCCGCCCGCGCAGCCGCGCGAGCAGACCGCGTCGGCGGTCGTTGTCAGAAGTCATGACCTGTGTCCTTAACCGGTTGGACCTTGTCTCAGGGGACGGAGCAGCGGCGCGGTACGTGACGCGCCAAGATCACTGGAGCCAGTAGATCATGGCGTACAGCCCGATCCACACGACGTCGACGAAGTGCCAGTAGTAGGACACGACGATGGCCGACGTCGCCTGCGCCGGCGTGAACCGGCCCATGGTGGTGCGGACCATGAAGATGATGAACGCGATCAGACCGCCGGTCACGTGCAGGCCGTGGAAGCCGGTGGTCAGGTAGAACATCGACCCGTACCCGTCGGCGTTGATCTTGACGCCCTCGCCGACCAGGTTCCGGTACTCGTTCGCCTGGCCGAGCACGAAGATCAGACCCATCACGAAGGTGATCGTGAACCACCGGCGCAGGGCGTGGACATCACCCTTCTCGGCCGCGAAGACACCGAGCTGGCAGGTCACCGAGGAGAGCACCAGGATCACCGTGAAGGTGGTCGCGTAGGGGATGTTCAGCACCTCGGTGTGCTTCTCCCACTGCTCCGGCGCCGCCGCGCGGATGGAGAAGTACATCGCGAACAGCGCCGCGAAGAACATGAGTTCGCTGGAGAGCCACACGATCGTCCCGACGCTGACCATGTTGGGTCGGGTCAGGGAGTGGATCCGGCTCTTGTCAATGGCTGGGGCCGCAGTCACGCGGTCATTATTGCCCTTGACCGGGACCGACGATCAGCGGGGTCGGAAACCTGTGCCGAGAGTGGCCCGATCGAGGTCGTCCGCTTCGCCTGACCTACCCTGAAAAGCGTGCTGCACGTCGATCAGATCCGCGCCGCCACCTCGGGTGCCGTCGCGACGACCCTGGCAGGCGGCGGCGAGACCGTCCCGCCGCCGTTCACCGTCACCCGGGTCTTCACCGAGAACGAGCTGAACAACTGGCTCGCCCTCGGGGTGGTGCTCGCCGCGGGCCTCTACCTCTACGGCGTGTACCGGCTGCGGCTGCGCGGCGTCCGCTGGCCGGTGATCCGCACGGTCTTCTTCCTCGGCCCCGGCCTGGGCGGCATCGCCGCCGTGACGCTGAGCGGCCTGGGCGCGTACGACACCACGCTGCTGTCCGTGCACATGATCCAGCACATGGTGCTGTCCATGGTCGCGCCGATCTTCCTGGCGCTCGGCGCCCCGGTGACCCTGGCCCTGCGCACCCTGCCGGTGCGCCCTCGCAAGCGGCTGCTGGCGATCGTGCACAGCCGGATCGCCCGGGTCTACAGCTTCCCGCTGGTGGCGTTCACCATCTTCGTGGTGAACCCGTTCGCGCTCTACTTCACCGACCTCTACGAGTACACCCTGCGGCACGAATGGGCGCACGAGCTGGTGCACGCCCACTTCATCGCCACCGGCTGCGTCTTCTTCTGGCCGCTGCTCGGCCTCGACCCGCTGCCGGGGCGGTGGCCGTATCCGGCCCGGGCGCTGCTGATGTTGCTCTCCGTGCCGTTCCACACCGTGCTCGGGCTGACCATCATGCAGAGCACCGTCCTGCTCGGCGGCGACTGGTACCCGTCGCTGCACCTGGGCTGGTCCGACCCGCACAACGACCAGGTCGTCGCCGGCGGGGTGCTGTGGGCCGGCGGTGAGTTCGTCAGCGTCACCATGCTGGCCGTGCTGGTCGTCCAGTGGATCAGGCAGGCAGAGCGCGAGGCGCGCCGGCTGGACCGCGAGCTGGACCGCCAGGAGGCCCGCGAGCGCGCCGCGGAGACCACCGCCTGAGCGTCCCGCGGGGTGCGCCAGGGCGGGCCGTCCGGCCGGATGTGACGCCCGCTACGATCAGCGGGCAGCTACGAGGTGGGAGCCAGCCAGCGATGAGCGATCGTCTTTGCACCGTCCTGCTCTACAGCGACGACCCCAAGGTCCGCGACCGGATGCGGCTGGCCGTCGGTACCCGGCCCGCGCCCGGGCTGGAGATCGAGTTCGTCGAGGCCGCCGACTACGCCGGGTGCGTCCGGCTCGTCGACGAGTACGAGATCGACCTGCTCCTGCTCGACGGCGAGGCGACCCCGGGCGGCGGCATCGGCATCGCCCGCCAGATCAAGGACGACCGCGACGACGCCCCGCCGACCTGCCTGGTGATCGCCCGGGCGGCCGACCGCTGGCTGGCCGCGTACGCCGAGGTCGACGCCACGCTCACCTTCCCGCTCGACCCGGTGACCACCGGCACCACCGTGGCCGAGCTGCTGCGGCGCACACACGCCGCGGCCTGAGTCAGCCAACCGGCGTCACGGCAAGGGGGCCGTGACGCCGACGCTCCGGCCACGATTCGGCCTCCGTGCCGCCCGGCGGCACTGCGGACCGGACGAAGGCCGCCACACCCGCTCTCCAGCCCGCTCGGGAGGCCCGCCATGGGCGAACGGACCTGGCCGCTTCTGCTCAACGCGCTGCTGCGCGGCGAGGAGCTCTCCACCGCCGACACCGCCTGGGCGATGGACGAGATCATGACCGGCTCGGCCAGCCCGGCGCAGGTGGCCGGCTTCGTGGTGGCGCTGCGCGCCAAGGGCGAGACCCCCGCCGAGCTGGCCGGCCTGGTCGAGGCGATGCTCGGCCGGTCGGTCAAGGTCGAGCTGCCGGAGGAGATCCGGGCCACCGCGCTGGACGTGGTCGGCACCGGCGGCGACCTCGCCCACACCGTCAACATCTCCACCATGACCGCGCTGGTGGTGGCCGGCGCGGGCGTCCGGGTGGTCAAGCACGGCAACCGCGCCGCGTCCTCCTCGTGCGGCACCGCGGACCTGCTGGAACACCTCGGCATCCCGCTGGACCTGACGCCCGAGCAGGTGGCCCGGTGCGTCGTCGAGGCGGGCATCGGCTTCTGCTTCGCGGGCCGGTTCCACCCCGGGATGCGCCACGCCGGCCCGGTGCGCCGGGAGATCGGCGTGCCGACCGCGTTCAACTTCCTCGGCCCGCTGACCAACCCGGCCCGGCCCCGGGCCGGCGCGGTCGGCTGCTTCGACCTGCGGATGGCCCCCGTGATGGCGGCCGTCTTCGCGGCCCGGGGCGACTCGGTCGTCGTGATGCGCGGGGAGGACGGGCTGGACGAGTTCACCACCGCGGCCCCGACCCGCGTCTGGGTGGCCCAGCAGGGCACCGTCAGAGAGGCGCTGCTGGACGCGGCGGAGCTGGGGGTACCCCGGTCCACCCTGGCCGACCTGCGGGGCGGTGACGCGACGTACAACGCCGGCGTGGCCCGGCGGCTGCTGGCCGGGGAGACCGGTCCGGTCCGGGACGCGGTGCTGGTGAATGCCGCCGTGGCGCTGGCCACCCAGGGCCCGCTCGACGGGGACCTGCCCGAGGCGCTGCGGGCCGGCATGGCGCGGGCGGCCGAGTCGATCGACTCGGGTGCGGCGTCGGGCGCCCTGGACCGCTGGCTCGAGGTGTCCCGCTCCCTCTGACGCTCCCCCCGGCCCGACGGTGGCCGGACGGCCCGGGGCCGGGTCCGTTCCGGAAGGTGTCGGATCGCCGTGCCAAACTACACGGGAGTAATTTTCCTCTTTCGGCCATACGCCGGGAACCGGAGCGAGAGGAGACGCCCGTGTCGGACCGCGAGCTCTACTGCGACAACTGCGAGGGCGTCGTACTGTTCGAGGCGCCGCCCTGCGTCGACGGGCACGGCGCGGACTGCCCCGAGCTGGCCTGCAGCGGCTGCGGCGCGGCCCTGCTGATCGCCACCTTCGCCTTCCCCGCCCCGCGCCTCGACCGCCGCCACCGCACCGCGCGCCGCCCCCGCCCCCGCGCCGCCTGACCCCGCCCGCGACACCCCGCGTACGCCGCCGACGTTCCCGTCCGCCCCACCGCCGCGACGGCCCGTCGAGCCGGCACGAGAACTTGAAGCGTCGCCGTCGACTGCGAACGGCGACACTCCAGGATCTGGCCGGTCCGGCCGCGTGATGCTCACTAGGTTGGCGGCCACGAACGGGCGGACCGCACCGCCAGCCTCATGGCCAACGGGAACGACGTACCCCGGGAAAGCCGGCACACGGGAAAGGCCCACGCCCCTCCAGGGGCGTGGGCCTTTCCCGTGTCGTCAGGTCAGTGCTCGGCGGTGCGCCGGGTGCCGCTGTAGTACTCGAAGAGCAGACCGCAGGCGGCGAAGATCACCGCGACCAGGCCGGCGCCCAGCAGCCACATCTGCCAGTAGACCAGGCCGAGCCCGGCGATCGCCGCGGCCAGGGCCAGGCCGAACGGCCAGTAGCTGCCCGGGCTGAAGAAGCCGACCTCGCCCGCGCCGTCGGCGATCTCGCCGTCCGGCCGGTCCTCCGGGCGCAGGTCGATACGCCGGGAGACGAACCAGAAGAAGCCGCCGCACATCGTGGTCAGCAGGCCGGAGAGCAGCAGCGCCACCGTGCCGACCCACTCGACCCGGCCGCCCTCGCCGTACGTCCAGGCGGCGTAGAGCACCGCCACGCCGAACAGGAACGTCGAGACGATGAGGAAGATCTTCCACTCGGTCTTCATGCCGGCCCCCTCAGCTGCCCGCGCCGGCCGACGCGTCGGACTGGTTGAAGTTGTTCTTGGTGCGCCGGGTGTCGTACGGCACGGTCTTCTGGGCGTACGGCTTCTCGCCGATCGCCGTGAGCGCCTCCTGCGTCGACTTGCCGGCCTTCTTGGCCGCCAGGAACTGGTCGAACTTGTCGGGCGAGACGACCCGCAGCTCGAAGTTCATGAAGGCGTGGTAGGTGCCGCACAGCTCGGCGCAGCGGCCGACGTACGCGCCCTCCTGGTCGATGCTGGACACCTCGAAGCTGTTCCGGATGCTGCCCGGGAAGACGTCGCGCTTGAACAGCAGCTCCGGCACCCAGAAGGAGTGGATGACGTCGCGGCTGGTCTCCTCGAACCGGATCGACTTGCCGCTCGGCAGGACCAGCACCGGGATGACCTCGCTGGTGCCGAGCGTCGAGGCGACGGTTTGCGCGTCGCGGCCCTGGCCGTCGCGGTAGTTGAACTGCCAGTTCCACTTGAAGGCGACGACCTCGACGGTGACGTCCGGGTTCTTCGACTCCTTGTTCACGTCGGTCTGCACGACCGCCGTGTAGTAGAAGAGCACGGAGACCACGAGGATCGGCGCGATGGTGTAGAGGAACTCCATCGGCAGGTTGTAGCGGGTCTGCACCGGCAGCGCGTTGCCCCGCTTCCGGTAGCGGATCACGCACCAGAAGATGAGGCCCCACACGAACACGCCGACCGCGAGCGCCGCGATGCAGGATGCGATCCACAGGTCGTACATCCGGTGGGCCTGCGGCGTGATGCCACCCTGCGGCCACCCGAAGCCGCCGAACGTCTTGCCGACGTCGCAGCCGGTGAGCAGAACCAGCAGCGCGGCTCCGCCGAGACCGAGCCCGGCAAGCCGACCAGCACCACGCCGCCGGCGTCCACCGGCCCCCGGGGAAGCGCTGTGCCGTACGGCCGACGACCGTACCTCCGAACTCCTTGCGACCACCTGGTCCTGCCTCCCTAGCGCGCCGCGGTGGTTGTTTCGCTCGACACCGACGGCAAAGGCGTCACCGACGGTCGCAGATTACTCGACCATGACGGGCCTGACCGCCTTGGGGTCACTGTCCGCCCCCATCGGGGGGATCTTGCCGGTACCGACGCGATAGCGTGAGTGTTCGTGAGCGAGCGCAGCGGACGACGCGGCAGGCTCGGTGGCGCGGCGCCGCGCGCCGCCGACGAGCGGAGCGAGGCGGTCTCGTGAACACAACCCCGGTCTACCTGGACGCGGCCACCGCCGCGCCGCTGCACCCGGTCGCCAGGCAGGCGCTGCTGGCCGCCCTGGACGACGGCTGGGCCGATCCGGCCAAGCTCTACAGCCAGGCCCGGCGGGCCCGCCAGCTGCTCGACGCCGCCCGCGAGGCCGCCGCGCAGACCCTCGGCGTCCGCGCCGACGAGCTCTCCTTCACCCCCAGCGGTACGGCGGCAGCGCACGCCGCGGTGCTGGGCGGCCTGGCCGGCCGGCGGCGGGTCGGGGCCCGGCTGGTGCACTCCGCGATCGAGCACTCGGCGGTGCTGCACGCCGCCGAGCGGCACGTGGCCGGCGGCGGGGATGCGGTCTCCGTACCGGTGGACCGGCTCGGCCGGCTGGACCTGGACGCCTGGGCGACGGCGCTGTCCGGCCCGGGGGTGGCCCTCGCCGCGCTGATCGCCGCCAGCCACGAGGTGGGCACGGTGCAGCCGGTGCCGGCGGCGGCGGAGTTCTGCGCCGAGGCGGGCGTGCCGCTCTACGTCGACGCGGCGCAACTGGTCGGTCGGGCCCCGCTGCCGGCCGGCTGGTCGATGCTGACCGCCAGCGCGCACAAGTGGGGCGGGCCGCCCGGGGTCGGCCTGCTGGTGATCCGCAAGGGCACCCGCTGGGAGTCGCCGTTCCCGGCCGACGAGCGGGAGTCGGGACGTACCCCCGGGGTGCTGAACCTGCCCGCGGTGGTGGCGGCGGCGGCCAGCCTGCGCGCGGCGGCGGCCGACGCGGCGGCCGAGGCGACCCGGCTGGCGCCGCTGGTGGACCGGATCCGCGACCGGGTGGCGGCCGACGTGCCGGACGTGGAGGTGGTCGGCGACCCGGTGGACCGCCTCCCGCACCTGGTCACCTTCTCCTGCCTGTACGTCGACGGCGAGGCGCTGCTGCACGCGCTGGACCGGCGCGGTTTCGCGGTCTCCTCCGGCTCCTCCTGCACCTCGTCCACGCTGCGGCCGTCGCACGTGCTGGAGGCGATGGGGGTGCTGTCGCACGGCAACGTGCGGGTGTCGCTGCACCGCGAGACCGCCGAGGCGGACGTGGAGCGGTTCCTCGCCGAGCTGCCCGGGATCGTCGCCGACCTGCGCGCCGAGGCCGGGGTGGCGGGCCTGTGACGCAGCCGGACGAGGTGCTCGACTGCCGGGGACAGCGCTGCCCGCTGCCGGTGATCAACCTGGCCCGCCGCCTGCCCGAACTGCCGGTCGGCGCGGTCGTCCGGGTGCTCGCCGACGATCCGGCCGCGGCGGTCGACATTCCCGCCTTCTGCCGCCTGCGCGGCCACGACTTCCTGGCCGCCCACCCCGACCGGGGCCCCGCCTACGACATCCGCCGCACCCACTGACCCTGTCCCCTCCCCGCCCCACGCCCCCGCTTCGCGCTGATTCCCGGAAACAGTGGCTGTTCCACGCTCGAAGGCCACTCTTTCCGTGAATCAGGCGCGGGCGCGGGGCGGGGCGGGCGGGTCAGCGGAGGTAGGCGAGGATGCCGGGGAGCGGGTCGGTGTCGACGGCGGTGTCCACCACCAGGCGCGGGCCGATGATCGGCTCGTACTCGGCCCGGCGCAGCAGCGTCTGCTCCCAGGTCGGGTGGTACTCGTCGGGTGGGCGGGCCTCGACCCGGCGGCGGTGCTCGGCCTCGTCCCCGCAGTGCACCTCGATCACCCGCAGCGGCACCCCGGCCCGCTCGGCCAGGTCGTGCCAGAGGCCGCGGGCGCTGGCCACCGGGTTCACCGCGTCGACCACCACGCTCAGTCCGAGCCCGAGCTGGACCTCGGCCAGCCCGGCGACCGCGCCGTACGCGGCCATCCCGGGCACGTCGCCGACCAGGCCGTACCGACCCAGGGCCCGCTCCACCGGATCGACCGGCAGGACCGGGGCACGCAGCGCGGCGCCGACCCGGACGGCGAGCGTGCTCTTGCCCGCGCCCGGCAGCCCCGCGAAGGCGACCAGCAGCGGGCCGCCCACGCCGGGGCGCACCGCGCCGGGCTCCACCCCGCCGTCGGGAGCCGGTGCGCCGGTCGTCACGGCAGCAGGTGCGGCCGGACGTCGTCGGCGGCCTCGTCGCCGTAGGACTCGGCGAGCCGCTTGACGAACAGGTCCCGTCGGACCTCGTACTCCTGGCCGCCGAAGTTCTCCAGCACCAGAGTGGCCAGCAGACAGCCCACCTGGGCGGCCCGTTCCAGGCTGACGCCCCAGTTCAGGGCGGCGAAGAAGCCGGCCCGGAAGCCGTCGCCGACCCCGGTCGGGTCGACCGCCTGGATCTCCCGGGCGATCGGCACGTGGATGGTCTCGAAGTCCCGGCTGGCGATCTCGACGCCCTGCTTGCCCAGGGTGGTGACCCGGACCTTCACCCGGTCCAGCAGCTGGCTGTCGCTGAGCCGGGCCTTGCTCTGCAGCAGCGACTTCTCGTACTCGTTGGTCATCAGGTAGCCGGCACCGTCGACCAGGTTGAGCACGTCCGCGCCGTCCATCCGCGCGAGCTGCTGCGACGGGTCGGCGACGAAGGCGTAGCCGCGCTCCCGGCACTCCTCCGAGTGGCGGAGCATCGCGGCCGGATCGTTGGCGCTGACCAGCACCAGGTCGAGGCCGCCGAGCCGCTGCGCCACCGGGGCCAGCTCGATGTTGCGGGCCTCGCTCATCGCGCCGGCGTAGAACGAGGCGATCTGGCACATGTCGAGGTCGGTGGTGCAGACGAAGCGGGCGGTGTGCGCCACCTCGCTGACGTGCACCGAGTCGCAGTCGACCCCGTGCCGCTCCAGCCAGGAACGGTAGTCGGCGAAGTCGGCGCCGACCGCGCCGAGCAGCACCGGGTGCAGGCCCAGCTGAGCCATGCCGAAGGCGATGTTGGCGGCGGTGCCGCCGCGACGGAGCACCAGCTCGTCGACGAGGAAGGACAGGGAGACCTTGTCGAGCTGGTCGGCGATGAGCTGTTCGGCGAAGCGGCCGGGAAAGCTCATCAGGTGGTCGGTCGCGATCGAGCCGGTCACGGCGATCTTCATGTCAACCCTCGTGGTCGGGAGCACGGCGCGGGTCAGCCTACCGGTCCGATCGGCGCGCCGGTCGCAGGTCGGTCGAGGGGAGGTCAACCACCGTACGGTCGACCGTCACCGGACGGATACCGCCGCGCAGCACCCGGACGATACCGGGCAGGGCGGCAGACAGCGGCGGGGCCGCCCCCGGTCCGGGAGCGGCCCCGCCGCTGTCGTCGCTGGGCAGGCCGGCCCTGCCCGACGTGGCGGGCGGACCGGCGCGGCGCCGGCGCTCGGTCGACTCAGCTGAAGGAGTCGCCGCAGGCGCAGGAGTTGCCGGCGTTCGGGTTGTCGATGGTGAAGCCCTGGGCGTCGATCCGGTCGGCGAAGTCGATCGTCGCTCCGGCCAGGTAGGGGGCGCTCATCCGGTCGACGACGACCTCGACACCGTCGAAGTCGGTGACGATGTCACCGTCGAGCGACCGCTCGTCGAAGAAGAGCTGGTACCGCAGGCCGGAGCAGCCGCCCGGCTGCACGGCGACCCGGAGCCGCAGGTCGTCGCGGCCCTCCTGCTCGATCAGGGCCTTGACCTTCTGCGCCGCGACGTCGGTGAGGACGACGGTGCTGGGGGCCTTGGCCTCGGTCGACTCGGTCTGCGCTGGCGTGGTCACGTGGAAATCTCCCTGCGCGGTATGGGTCCGGACGCACTGGCCAACGTCGCGCGTCCGCCAGTGATTCCCGGTGTGGTCCAGATCCGATCGTACGCCGCCACGCCGGGAGTCACCTCCGGTGGCGGAACCGTGGCGCGTGAGCCGCACCGCAGGCCAGTGCCCCCCGGGCGCCGGTCGACGCGGGTGGCGGTTCGGTGAGGGCCGGATTCCGCCGCGCCCGGGCGGGGCCGGCACCGCCGGCTCAGCGGCTCCACTGCCGGGCGAGCCGCCCGCCGAGCGCGCGCAGCCCCTCGGCGGGTCGGCTCATCGCGGCCGCCACGCCGCCGCTCTCCTCGCCGCCGAAGTGCTCCACCAGGCTGTACGCCTCGGTCACCCCCGCCGCCGCGGCCTCCCGCCGCCCGGTGCTGACCCGACCGGCCAGCACCACGCACGGCACGCCCCGGTCCCGGGCCGCCCCGGCCACCCCGGCGACGACCTTGCCGCGCAGCGACTGGTGGTCGAAGGATCCCTCCCCCGTGACCACCAGGTCGGCGGCGTCCAGCGCGGCGTCCAGGCCGATGGCCCGGGTGACCAGTCCGATGCCGGACTCGCACCGGCCGCCCAGCGCCAGCACCGCCGCGCCCAGCCCGCCGGCCGCCCCACCGCCGGGCAGCACGCCCAGCCCGGGCGGGCAGCCGGGCAGTTCCCGCTCCAGCACGCCTGACCAGCGCTCCAGCGCGGCGTCGAGCAGCAGCACGTCCTCCCGGCCGGCGCCCTTCTGCGGGCCGTAGACGTTGCTGGCCCCGTGCAGCCCGAGCAGCGGGTTGTCGACGTCGGTGGCGGCGACCAGGGCGACGCCACGCAGCCGGGGCGCGCCGTCCAGCGCGGCCACCGCCGCCAGGGCCGCCCCGCCGTACGGCAGGGCCCGGCCGGCCTCGTCCAGCGCGGTGACGCCGAGCGGGGTGAGCATGCCGGCGCCCCCGTCGTTGGTGGCGGAGCCGCCCAGCCCGATCACCACGGTCCGCGCGCCCGCCTCGACCGCGGCGGCGACCAGCAGACCCAGCCCGTACGAGGTGGTGATCTTCGGGTCGCGCTCGGCGGCCGACAGCAGGTGCAGTCCGCAGGCCTGGGCGCTCTCCAGGTAGGCGGTGCCGTCGTCGGTGAGCAGGATCTCACCGGCGGCGGGGCGGCCGAGCGGGTCGACGGTCGGCACCGGCAGTCGCCGGCCGCCGAGCGCCTCGGCGAGCACGGCGACGAACCCGGGGCCGCCGTCGGCGAG
This sequence comes from Micromonospora mangrovicola, assembly GCF_047200535.1. NCBI lineage: Bacteria > Bacillati > Actinomycetota > Actinomycetes > Micromonosporales > Micromonosporaceae > Micromonospora > Micromonospora mangrovicola. The sequence continues at coordinate 14,284 of NZ_JBJZOG010000102.1, forward strand.
CGGCCGGACCAGCAGTTCGTCGCCGGGGGCCACCTCCCGCCAGCCCTCGGCCACCGCGGCGGCCACCTCTAGGGCCGGCAGCGTGCCGGCGAACTTGTCGGGGCAGAGCAGCACGCGCATGCCGAGCAGTGTGGCAGGCCACATCGGGGACGGCTGCGGTCCGGCCGCGCTGTGGGACCATGGGAGGCGTGACTTCGACCTGGGTTGAGCCCTCCAACACCGCCACTGCGCTGCTGCTCCTCGGCCGCGGCAGCGACCCCGCCACCGAGCGTGGCGTGGAGTGTCCGGGTGACCTCCCCGCGCCGAGCGACCCGGATCTGGTGGCCCGGGCGGCGGCGGCCAAGGCCGCGCTCGGCACGAGGGTCTTCGTGCTGGGCCACCACTACCAGCGCGACGAGGTGATCCAGTTCGCCGACGTGACCGGCGACTCGTTCAAGCTCGCCCGGGAGGCGGCGGCCCGCCCCGACGCCGAGTACATCGTCTTCTGCGGCGTGCACTTCATGGCCGAGAGCGCGGACATCCTCACCTCGGACAGCCAGAAGGTGATCCTGCCCGACCTGGCCGCCGGCTGCTCGATGGCCGACATGGCGGTGCTGTCGCAGGTCGAGACGGCCTGGGACGTGCTGACCGAGCTGGGCGTCGCGGCGGACACCGTCCCGGTGACGTACATGAACTCCTCGGCCGACATCAAGGGCTTCGTCGGCCGGCACGGCGGCGTGGTCTGCACCTCGTCGAACGCCAAGCGGGCGCTGGACTGGGCGTTCGAGCAGGGGCGCAAGGTGCTCTTCCTCCCCGACCAGCACCTGGGCCGCAACACCGCGGTGCTGGAGATGGGCCTCTCGCTGGACGACTGCGTCCTCTACGACCCGCACAAGCCGAACGGCGGGCTCACCCCGGAGCAGCTCCGGGACGCCAAGATGATCCTCTGGCGCGGGCACTGCTCGGTGCACGGCCGCTTCACCCTGGACAGCGTCAACGACGTGCGGGAGCGGGTGCCCGGGGTCAACGTGCTGGTCCACCCGGAGTGCCGGCACGAGGTGGTCACCGCCGCCGACTTCGTCGGCTCGACCGAGTACATCATCAGGACCATCGAGGCGGCCCCGGCCGGCTCGGCGTGGGCGGTCGGCACCGAGCTGAACCTGGTCCGCCGGCTGGCGCTGGCCCACCCGGACAAGCAGATCATGTTCCTCGACCGGGCGGTCTGCTACTGCTCGACGATGAACCGGATCGACCTGCCGCACCTGGTCTGGGCGCTGGAGGAGCTGGTCGCCGGTCGGGTGGTCAACCAGATCACCGTCGACCCGGACACCGCGCGGCACGCCCGGGCGGCGCTGGACCAGATGCTCGCCCTGCCGGGCGCCTGATCACGCTCGGTCACGGCACTGGTACGGAATAGCACCGGAATCCCCGGTTCATGCCCTCACTGGTGATGTGACCGATTCCATTTTCGTCACGGAGGGCTATGCTGCCGGGGCGACGACACGCGGGCCGTTTTCCCGTGGCCGCATTGCGGGTAGCGATGTGAATCGTGCACCCCACCCATCTACACGGCAGCAGAAGCGCGCTGGAGGTTGCGTTGACCGACGACGTCCTGGTCGTACACGGAGGCACTCCGCTTCAAGGGCGGATCCGCGTGCGCGGCGCGAAGAACCTCGTGTCCAAGGCGATGGTCGCCGCCCTGCTGGGCGACACCCCCAGCCGGCTGTTCGACGTGCCGCGGATCCGGGACGTCGAGGTGGTCCGCGGGCTGCTCGGCCTGCACGGGGTGAAGGTGAGCGACGGCGAGGAGGACGGTGAGCTGGTCTTCGACCCGTCCAACGTCGAGAGCGCCAGCACCGACCAGATCAACGTGCACGCGGGTTCCAGCCGGATCCCGATCCTGTTCTGCGGTCCGCTGCTGCACCGGCTCGGTCACGCCTTCATCCCCGACCTGGGCGGCTGCCACATCGGTCCGCGCCCGATCGACTTCCACCTCCAGGCGCTGCGGGAGTTCGGCGCGACGGTCGACAAGACCCCGGAGGGGCTGCACCTGTCGGCGCCGAACGGCCTGCACGGCACCAAGTTCGCCCTGCCATACCCGAGCGTGGGCGCGACCGAGCAGGTGCTGCTCACCGCGGTGATGGCCGAGGGCGTGACCGAGCTGCGCAACGCGGCCGTCGAGCCCGAGATCATCGACCTGATCTGCGTGCTGCAGAAGATGGGCGCGATCATCAAGGTGCACACCGACCGGGTGATCGAGATCCAGGGCGTGAAGCGGCTCAGCGGCTACACCCACCGGCCGATCCCGGACCGGATCGAGGCGGCGAGCTGGGCGGCGGCCGCGCTGGCCACCCGCGGCCACGTCGAGGTGCTCGGCGCCCAGCAGGCCGACATGATGACCTTCCTCAACATCTTCCGTTCGGTCGGCGGCGAGTACGAGGTGACCGACCTGCGCCCGCCGCGGGCCGGCCGCCCGGGCCAGGAGGGCGGCATCCGGTTCTGGCACCCGGGCGGCGAGCTGAACGCGGTGGCGCTGGAGACCGACGTCCACCCCGGCTTCATGACCGACTGGCAGCAGCCCCTCGTGGTGGCGCTGACCCAGGCCCGGGGCCTGTCGATCGTCCACGAGACGGTCTACGAGCAGCGGCTGGGCTACACCGAGGCGCTGAACACGATGGGCGCCAACATCCAGGTCTACCGGGACTGCCTGGGCGGCACCCCGTGCCGCTTCGGCCGGCGCAACTTCAAGCACTCGGCGGTGATCGCCGGCCCGAGCAAGCTGCACGCGGCCGACCTGGTCATCCCGGACCTGCGGGCGGGGTTCAGCCACCTGATCGCGGCGCTCGCGGCCGAGGGCACCTCCCGGGTGTACGGCGTCGACCTGATCAACCGGGGCTACGAGGACTTCGAGGCCAAACTGGCGGACCTGGGCGCGCACGTCGAGCGTCCGTAACGTCACGCCGCTCTTTTCCGCGCCCGGTGCACCCGCGATGTGCACCGGGCGCGTGCGTTTGGCTACCCTTGCCGGCGTGCCGTCGCTGTTTCGCCGCAAGCCCGCCGACCTGGTCGATGAGTCCGTCACCTCGGTGACGACCGACGAGGAGTCCACCGCTGCCCGTTCCCGGGGCCACACCCCGAGCAAGAAGGAGCTGGGGCAGGTCACCCCGAAGCGGCCGGCCACCGGCCGCCGCCCGACCGCGCCGGCCAGGCCGCTGACCAAGGAGGAGTCCCGGGAGCAGCGCCGGGCGTCCCGCGCCGAGGCGGCGGCGGAGTTCCGGCGCGAGGGCGGCCCCCGTGACCGGGGCCCGGAGCGGCTGCTGGCCCGCAACGTGGTCGACTCCCGGCGTACGGTCGGCACCTGGTTCTTCGGTGGCGCGCTGATCGTGCTGGTCGGCTCCAACCAGGCCATGCCGCCGATCGTCCGGTTGCTCTCCAACGTGCTGTGGGGCCTGCTGGCGCTCGGTGTGGTGATCGACTCGTTCCTGATCTCGCGAAAGATCAAGAAGCTGGTGCGCGAGCGTTACCCGAAGAGCACCGAGCGGCTCGGCTCGCTCTACTTCTACGCGATCATGCGCTCGATCACGTTCCGCCGGATGCGCGCCCCGGCGCCGCGGGTGAACATCGGCGACAAGATCTGACCGCTGCGCCCGGCGCTTCCGTCCGGGCCGGCCGTCGAGGGGGGACCCGTCACGCCCGAGGCGTCGTCAGGGCCCCCTTCCCTCCCGCCGGGGCCCGGTAGAGCCGGGCCACCACCTCCTCGATGTCCGGCTCCACGATCGAGATGTCCCGCAGGGTGGCCAGCCCGGCCAGGCCGGCGACCACCTCGGCGACGGTCGCCGACTCCAGCGCGAAGACCAGCCGGCGCCCGTCCGCCTCCACCCGCTGCAACGGCGCGCCGGGCAGCTCCGGCGGCTCCGGCAGCGCCGCGTCCAGTTCGGCGATCACCATCCGCCGGGAGCCGTAGCGGCTGTGCAGGTCGGCGATCGACCCGTCGTGCACCACCCGGCCGTGGTCGATCACCACGAGACGGTGGCAGAGCCGTTCGATGTCGGCCAGGTCGTGGGTGGTCAGCACCAGCGTGGTGTCGCCGGCCCGGCCCAGCTCCGCCAGGAAGCCGCGGACGGCCTGCTTGCTCACCACGTCCAGCCCGATGGTCGGTTCGTCGAGGAAGAGCACCTCCGGGCCGTGCAGCAGGGCGGCGGTCAGCTCACCGCGCATCCGCTGGCCGAGGGAGAGCTGCCGGACCGGGATGTCCAGGAACTCGTCGAGGTCGAGCAGCCCGCGGCAGCGGTTCAGCCGTGCCGCGTGCTCGCCCGCCGGTACCCGGTAGACGTGCCGGAGCAGCTCGAACGACTCGCGCAGCGGCAGGTCCCACCAGAGCTGCGAGCGCTGCCCGAACACCACGCCGATGCGCATGGCCAGCCGGGTCCGCTCGGCCACCGGACGCAGCCCGCAGACCCGGGCCTGCCCCGCCGAGGGCATGAGCACGCCGGTCAGCATCTTCAGGGTGGTCGACTTGCCGGCGCCGTTCGGGCCGATGTAGCCGAGCATCTCGCCCCGCTCCACCCGCAGGTCGATCCCGTCGACCGCGGTGACCGTCCGCTTCTCCCGGCGCAGCCGCCCGGCCTTCACCCGGACCGTGAAGTCCTTGCGCAGCCCGCTCATCTCGATGACGTTCATGATCCCGTGCTCCGGTAGTGACGGATCCCGACCCGCCAGGCCAGGGTGGCGACCGCCGCGGCGACCAGCGCGACCCCGGGCGCGGCCCAGCCGGCCCAGCCGGGCAGGCCGAGCGGGTCGGCCCGGCCGAGCAGCGCCAGGGCCGGGTGGTAGCTGACGAAGGCGAAGCCCATCCCGTACGCGAAGAGCGCGCGGAACCAGCCGCCGTAGACGGTGACCGGGTAAGCGGTGAAGTCGCGCCCGCCGTAGGTGACCGAGTTGGCCACCTCGCCCGAGTCGATCCAGTAGAACGAGACGGTGGCGGTGGTGACGAAGACCGCCCCGAAGAAGACCACCCCGGCGAGCGGCGCGACCAGCACCAACGCCCACCGGCCGGCGGTCCAGTGGAGGCCCGCCGAGGCGAGCGACGCGACCAGCACGGCGAGGCCGAACACCGCCCGGGACACCTTGCGCACCGGCAGGTCCATCAGCAGCAGCTGGGGCAGGGCGGCCAGCGGACGGACCAGTACCGCGTCGAAGAGGCCGGTGCGGACGTACCGGGGCAGCCGCTCGATGTTGCCGACCAGCAGGTCCGCGGTGGCGAACGCGAACGACGACAGGCCGACGATCACCAGCGTCTCGTGCAGCGTGAAGCCGCCCAGCTCGCGGGTGACCCCGAAGAGCACGAACACGGTGACCACGTCGAACACGGTGGCCCCCACGTTGCCGACCAGGTCCACCACGAACGACGTCCGGTACGCGGTCTGCGCCCGGGCCTGCGCCCCGAGCAGCGCCCGGTACGCGCCCAGCGCACCCGGCCGCCGGCCGGCCGGCTCCGGACCGCCCGGCCGCTCCTCGCCCGGCGAGGCGGGCGCCGGGGTGTCGGTCAGCGTCCCCGGCTCAGCCACCCTGCACCACCAGCCGGCGCTCGGCCCGGCGCTGCACCAGCCGGCAGAGGGCGAGCACCGCGACCGCCCAGCCGGCCTGCACGCCGACCAGGCCGAGCTGCACCGGCGTCGGCTCCCGCTCGACCAGCACGTCGAGCGGGATCTGCAACAGGCTCGGGAACGGGGTGCCGTACCGCAGCACCGCCTCGAGCCCGCCGGGGAGGAAGGCGAGCGGGAAGTAGAGGCCGGCGAGCACGTTGGAGGAGAGCGTCCAGAGGATCATCGGCCCCCGGACGTCCTGCAGCCAGTACGCGGTGGCGTTGACCAGGTAGCGGCAGCCGAAGCAGACGATCAGGGCCAGCAGCACGGAGAGCACGAACAGCGGCAGGGTGGCCGGGCGGCGGGGCAGGTACACGTCGAAGAAGAGCAGGCCGATCAGCATCGGCGGCACCAGCCGGGCCAGCGCGGCGAACCCGGCCCGGCCCAGGTCGGTGGCGAGATAGCTGGTCACCGGGTGGATGGGCCGGAGCAGGTCGGCGGCGATCTCGCCGGTACGGATCCGGTCGGCCAGCTCGGTCCAGCCCCAGATCGCGAGGACCGCCAGCAGTCCCTGCCCGACCCAGACGAAGGTGGCGAGCTGCGCGCGATCGTAGCCCGCGACCCGGCCCGACGCGTCGGCCGCCGCCAGGAAGACGTAATAGCGCAGCAGACCGAAGACCGTGTTGGTGACGACTCCGGCCACGGCGGCCTGCCGGTAGGTGGCGTACCGGCGGAAACCGGATGCTGCTATCGCGCCGAATGTCCGAAACCATCGGGTAACGTTTGGGTCCGTGGGCGGTGCCACAGTGGCGGTGACCGAGCCCACGCCGCTACCCTCCTTCCGCAGCCACGACGTACCGGACCGCGCGACTCTACCGGCACGTCCGGTGCCCCGCGCGACAATTTGCAACGAGGTGAAATTCGCCGTGAGCGAGCGACGCGAGCCGGCCCCGGGGCCGCGCCGCGCGAGCGGCGACAGGACCCCCCGATGAGCGGCTACGACCGCTGGCGCGAGCCGGCCGAACCCTCGTGGGCCGCCGAGCCGACCCACGAGTGGCGGCCACAGTTCCCGGGGCAGCGCTACCCGGGCGACATCGGCATCGAGCACCTCACCCCGCCCGCGCCGCGCGGCCGGGCCGCCGTGGTCGGCCGGGCCGAGGTCCACCCGGAGGGCCCGGCGCCGGTGGCGGAGGACGCGTAT
>NZ_JBJZOG010000103.1:0-21031 GCF_047200535.1 Micromonospora mangrovicola
TCCAGCCCGGCGAGCAGCCAGCGTCGCGCCTGGTCGGCGTTGGCCAGGGTCTCCTGGGTGGAGAAGGTCTTGGAGACCACGACGAACAGGGTGCTGGCCGGGTCCAGGTCGGTGGTCTTGTCGTGGATGTCGGTCGGGTCGATGTTGGACACGAACCGGCAGGTGATGCCCGCGTCCCGGTACGCCTTGAGCGCCTCGTACGCCATCACCGGTCCCAGGTCGGACCCGCCGATGCCGATGTTGACCACGGTGGTGATGCGCTCGCCGGTGGCGCCGCGCCACGCGCCCGAGCGCACCCGCTCGGCGAAGGCCGACATCCGGTCCAGCACGGCGTGCACGTCGGCGACCACGTCCTGCCCGTCCACCACCAGCGAGGTGTCGCGGGGCAGGCGCAGCGCGGTGTGCAGGGCGGCCCGGTCCTCGGTGGAGTTGATGTGCTTGCCGGCGAACATGGCGGCGATCCGCTCGCTCAGCCGTACCTTGCCGGCGAGGACGGTCAGCAGCGCGACGGTCTCCGCGGTGATCAGGTTCTTGCTGTAGTCCACGTGCAGGTCGGCGACCTCGCCGGTGAGCCGCTCACCCCGCTGCCCGTCGGCGGCGAACAGCTCCCGCAGGTTGGTGCCGCGCATCGCCTCGGCGTGCTTGCGCAGCGCCTGCCATTCGTCCGTGGTGGTGACGTCCACAGCCATCGGGTAGATCTTCTCCTTCACGACGAGGTCTGCCAGCGGGCCGTCGTCGCCCCGCTGCCGGCCGACCCCACCAGCCTGCCACCCGCGACGGGCACGCGCGACGCGACCCGACATCGCCCACCCCTCGGGCTGGGCTGGCGGGCTTCCGCCACCGACCGTTGGGACACCTGTTCGACCCGGCGCGCGGCTTGACCTCGAGCGCACTCGAATTCATAGCGTGGCGGGACCGGCCGCCGCCCGGTCAGCGCGGCGTCATCCCAGGGAGCATCGCCATGCGTTACCGCGTCCTCGGCCGCACCGGCATCGAGGTGAGCGTCCACTGTCTCGGCACGATGATGTTCGGCGCGGTCGGCAACCCCGACCACGACGACTGCGTACGCGTCGTGCACGCCGCCCTCGACCGGGGCGTGAACTTCGTGGACACCGCCGACATGTACTCCGCCGGCGAGTCGGAGGTCATTGTCGGCAAGGCGTTGAAGGGCCGGCGCGACGACGTGGTCCTCGCCACCAAGGTGCACTTCCCGATGGGGGAGGGTCCCAACCGGGGCGGCAACTCGCGACGGTGGATCCTCCGGGCGGTCGAGGAGAGCCTGCGCCGCCTCGACACCGACTGGATCGACCTCTACCAGGTGCACCGCCCCGACCACACCACGGACGTCGAGGAGACGCTGGGTGCGCTGACCGACCTGGTCCGGGCCGGCAAGATCCGCGCCTTCGGTTGCTCCACCTTCCCGGCGGAGGAGATCGTCGAGTCGCACCACGTGGCCGAGCGGCGGGCGCTCGGCCGGTTCCGCACGGAGCAGCCGCCGTACTCGATTCTCGCCCGGGGGGTCGAGACCTCGGTGCTCCCGGTCTGCCAGCGGTACGGCATGGGCGCCCTGGTGTGGAGCCCGCTCGCCTCCGGGTTTCTCTCCGGCCGGTACCGGCAGGGCCGGACCGTCGACCTCACCGCCGGGCGGCCGGCCCTCACCCCGGCCCGGTTCGACCCGGCGCTGCCCGGCAACGCCGCCAAGTACGCCGCCGTCGAGGAACTCGTCGCGCTCGCCGGGGAGGTGGGCTGCACCCTCCCCGAGCTGGCCGTCGCGTTCACCGTGGCGCACCCCGCGGTCACCTCGGCGATCATCGGCCCGCGCACGATGGCCCAGCTGGACGGTCTGCTCGGCGGCGCGTCGCTCGCCCTGGACGACGCGGTGCTCGACCGGATCGACGAGATCGTCCCGCCCGGTGTCAACCTCTACCAGCCCGACGGCGCCTGGGCCCCGCCCGTGCTCACCGACCCGGCCCGCCGGCGGCGATCCCTCGCCGACCGGGCCGCCGCCTGAACCCGGGCGGCTGGCATGATCGCCGGATGCCCGCGATGCTGCCGTCCGAGTCCGTCCGGTTCGAGCTGCACGGTGCCGACCCCGTGCTCCGCCTGGCCGTCGAACCGCCGCCGGATCTCCGCCCGGAGCAGTGGTCCCTGATCAGCCGGCTGACGCTCTGCGTGGTCGACGGCCCGGGTGAGGTCGGCTACCTCACCGCGCGCTTCGGCCCGCAGGGCGACGCCGCGCCGGCCGGCTGGGACGAGGCGGTCGACCGGGCCGGCGGGAGCCACGTGGTCTTCGGTGCCGGGCCGGACGCCCCGGCCGTCTTCGTCCGCTCCTGCTGAGCCCTGCACGCGCTCGGCGGCCTGCGCGGCACCGACTACGAGATGGTGGACGCGTCCGGGCTGATGGTCAGCCGCGGCTCGGCCGCCGTCCGCTGATTTCCCGTCGACCGGGGCCCGGCGGTCGGTCACACTGGCCACGTGGATCATCGTGACCTGGTCCGGGTGAGCAAGCGGATGTCCCTGGCGCTGCGGCACCGGCCGGACCGGTTCGGCCTGGCCCTCGACCGGGCCGGCTGGGTGCCGGTCGGCGACCTGCTCGCCGCGCTCCGGATCAGCCGCGCCGACCTCGACGCGGTGGTCGCCGGGAACGACAAGCAGCGCTTCGCCGTGGCGCGGGGCGCCGACGGCGTCGACCGGATCCGGGCCAGCCAGGGGCACTCCGTCCCGGTCGAGCTGGGCCTGGCCCCGGCGAGCCCGCCCGAACTGCTCTTCCACGGCACCAGCGACAGCGTGCTGCCGGCGATCCGGGTCGAGGGACTGCGCCGGGGCCGCCGGCACCACGTGCACCTGTCGCCGGACGTGGCGACCGCCCGCCGGGTCGGGGCCCGCCGGGGCGGCACGGTGGTGATCCTGACGGTGGAGGCCGCCGCGATGGCGGAGAACGGGTTCGTCTTCTACCGCAGCGACAACGGCGTCTGGCTCACCGACACCGTCCCGGCGGCCTACCTGCGCCCCTGACCGGGTCGGCCACGGGCCGGCTCAGTCGTCGCGTTGTCCGGTGAGGAAGTCGGCCAGTACCCGGGTGTGGGTGGAGAAGGCCAGCTCGACCGGCTCGGTGAGGACCAGCCACTCGGTGGCCTCCTCGGTCGGCGCGGACGGCGGCAGGTCGCCCTGCGGCCGCTCGGGCAGCACGCCGAAGATCATCATGGTGCCGCCGGCCGGCGCGCCGTGCACCGCGAACAGCCGCGCTTCGTCGGCCTCGGCCAGCAGGCCGGTCTCCTCCCGCAGCTCCCGGACCAGGGCCTCGGACCACTCCTCGCCGTACTCGACGAAACCGCCGGGGAGGGCGAGCTCGCCCCGGCCGGGTTCGATGTCGCGGCGGACCACCACCACGCCGAGGCCGGTCGGCGTCCGGACCGGCAGCACCGCCACCGCGACGGGCAGCGGGTTGCGCCACACCGTCTCCCCGCAGGCCGCGCAGACCCGCGGCCAGCCGGCGTCCGCCGGGTAGGCCACGCCGCAGTACGAGCAGTGCGAGTACGGTGCGCCGGTCACGCCGCTGCACGTTACCCGCTCGGCCGGCGGGCCGCGCCCGTCACCTGCCCGGCTCGGGGTTCCGCTCGGGGTGCAGCAGTCGTTCGGCGATCCGCCGGACGTCCGCCGTGGTCATGCCGGTGCGCTGCGCCACCGCGAGCGGGTGGTCGGTCGGCTCGACCTCGATCAGCGGTCGGATCCCCACCGGTCGTGTGTGCACGTGGGTCTTGAGGTTCACCGTGGTCGCCCCGTAGACCGGAAGCTCGGTGGAGAGCCAGCCGAAGTAGGGCGGCTCCGCCTCGCGGCCCGGGCTCTCCCACAGCTCCACAGTGCGGCCGAAGTTCGCGCCGCTGAGCGAGACCCAGACGCCCCAGGAGAAGTGACCCTCCGCGTCGAGCAGCGGAATGTCGAGGTTTCCCTGGATGAAGAAGTGCTCGCCGTGGATGACGCACAGGTCGGGGGTCAGCTCGCTGTCGGCGTCCGCCGCCAGTTCGTCGGACCAGTAGACCGGCGCGGGGGTGCGGTAGGACAGTGGTGGCTCGTCGTGCCGGTCGCCGCACGTGCCGCAGGTGTACCCGAGGGTGTCATGCACCGGGCGACCCTAACCGACGCAGGCCGCCCGGAGGGCGGCGCGGGCCGCCATCAACGCGAACCCGAGCAGGTTGTCACCCCGCCACCGGGCCGGATCCGCCGCTCTCGGATCGTCGGCGGCCAGGCCGATGCCCCAGATCCGGTCGACCGGGCTCGCCTCCACCAGCACCCGCTGGCCGGTGCCCAGCAGGAACCGCCTCAACTCCTCGTGCTGGCCGAACTTGGGCACGCTGCCGTCGACCACGACGGCGTAGCGCCGCGCCGCCCAGGTGGCTTCGTCGAAGCCGCGTACCTGCCGGCCGAGAGACTTGGCGCGGTGCGGGTGGGGGGCGGCCAGGATCCGCTCGGCGACCTCGGCGTCGCCGAAGAGGGTGGCCTTGCGCCACATCATCCAGTGCTCGGCGGTGGCGTACGTCCGGCCGTCCACGGTGAACGGTGCCGGCCACCACTGGCTCAGGCAGCCGGTGCCGATGCTGCCGTCCCGCTGCGGGCGGTGCCCCCAGAAGTGCAGATAGCGCACGCGCTGTCCGGACCGGACGGCGTCGACCAGGTCGGCGACGGATCGGATCGGCATGATCGACAGTCTGCCGGAGGGCACTGACACTTCGCCGCCGCGTTCCGCGGCACCGGAAACCGCCGGCCGGGTCCCGACCGATGCCGCCGGCCAGCGCCGCCGGCGCACGTCGATCGTGTGGCACCCGCCAAGAGGTGCGCATCGGGGCTCGACGGACGCCACCACTCCATGATCGACGGAGCGGGGAGGGCGGGTCAGGGGGTGGGGGTGCCGGTGTACGCGGCGGTGCACCGGGTCGCCGCCGCGTGTGCCTCGTCGGCGGGGGTGCCGGCGGCGACGCTCGCCTGCTCCCAGCGCTCGCTGCTCTCGAGCATGAACCGACGCCCCTCCTCCGAGCCCGTCCAGGCCGCGGCGGACGCCGGGTCGACGCCGGCGCCGGCGGCCCCGAGGTGCGAGGCCAGCCCGAGCAGTCCCAGGTCCCACCCCATGCCGACCGCCCCCGGGCCGAACTCGACCCAGCGCTGGTCGTCGACGTGCGCGACGTGCTCCAGCTCGAACCGGGTACGCCCGGCGCCGACCTCGGTGAGCCGCACCTCGATCCAGCTCATCTCGCCGCCGTACTCCCAGGTGGCGGCGAAGCTGTGCGGCGGGTCGCAGCGCTCGACGGTGCCGCCGGCGTTCCCCTCCAGCTGGTAGCGGCCGCCGAGCTTCAGCTCTCCGGAGACGGGCAGGAACCAGCGGGGGATCCGCTCGGCGTTGGTGCAGGCGTCCCAGACGTCCGCCAGCGGCGCGTCGTACGTCTGGCTGATGGTCATCACGCGGGCCTGGCCGGCGGGCAGCGTACGGCTGCCGACCCGGCGCTCGATGGCGTTGATCTGGCCGGTCACGTCGATCATGGTGTGGTCCTCTCGTCAGGGTTGCCTTCGCGCAGCCGCCGTTCCCGCCGGCCGCGGGCCAGTTCGGTGGCGAGCGCCTCCAGCGGCGGCGTCCAGAACCGGCGGAAGCCGGCGAGCCATTCGTCGACCTCGCGCAGCGGGCCGGGCTCCACCGCGTAGAGGCGGCGGGTGCCCTCGGGTCGCACGGTCGCGAAGCCGTGCTCTCGCAGCACCTTGAGGTGCTGCGAGACCGCTGGCTGGCTGATCCCGAACTCCCGCTGGACGGTCGCGCCGAGCGCTCCGGCGGTCTGCTCGCCCTCGGCGAGCAGCTCCAGGATCCGGCGGCGGACCGGGTCCCCGAGGACGTCGAAGGCGTGCACCGGCTCTTTCTATCAGACCTGACTTATATAAGCTAGCGCTGTCGGTGGCGGCGCGCCGTGCGGCGTAGCTCGTCGGCACCCCAGACGATCGGCGGGAAAACCAGCAGCAGCGCCAGCGCGGCGGGGGCGGGCGGCCGGGTGCCGAACACGTCCTGCAGCGGCGGCGCGCCCACGATCAGCGCCGCGAAGCCGATCTCGAAGGCGATCCCCCAGAGCAGCAGGCGGTTGCTGAACACCCCGACCGACCGCAGCGAGGCGTACGCGGTCCGTGCCGCGAAGGCGGTGCCGATCTGGCAGGCCACGATGCCCAGGAAGGTCATCGTGGTGGCCTGGAGATAGGCGTCGTGCAGCGGTGTGCCGGGACCGGTGGGCGCGCCGGGCGTCCAGCCGGCCCCCAGTAAGACGGCGAAGAACCCGGCCAGCACCAGCACCGCCGAGATCGACCCGAGGAATCCCCAGGCCCGGGCGAGCATCGGGCCGTTCACCACCTTGTCGCTGCGCCGCCGCGGTGGCCGGTCCATCAGCCCCGGCTCGGCCGGCTCCCGGCCCAGCGCCAGCGCCGGCAGTGTCTCGGTGCCCAGGTCGATGGCGAGGATCTGCAGCACCGTCAGCGGCAGCGGCACCGCCCCGGCGGAGAGCGCGAAGATCAGGAACGGCACCACCTCCGGGGTGGTGTGGGCGAAGATGTAGAGGATGAACTTGCGGACGTTGTCGTAGACCCGGCGGCCCGCGCCGACCGCCGCCACGATGGTGGCGAAGTTGTCGTCGGTGAGCACCATGGTGGCGGCCTCCCGGGTCACGTCGGTGCCGGTCCGCCCCATCGCCACCCCGATGTCCGCCCGGCGCAGGGCCGGCGCGTCGTTCACCCCGTCCCCGGTCATCGCGACGACCTCGTGGTTGGCCCGCAGCGCCTCCGCGATGTGCAGCTTCGCCTCCGGCGACACCCGGGCGAAGACCACCTCCCGCCGTTCCCGAAGCAGTTGGCACAGCTCCTGCTGCGACATCGTGTCGAGCCGGTCGCCGGTGACCACGGTGGCCTCGCCGCGGGTGATCCCGACCTGTCGGGCGATCGCGGCGGCGGTCAACCCGTGGTCGCCGGTGACCATGATGATCCGGATGCCCGCCGTGTGGCACTTGGCGACCGCCTCCGGCACCTCCGGCCGGGGCGGGTCCACCATGGCGACGAAGCCGAGGAAGGTCAGCTCCCGCTCGGCGTCGGCCCGGTCCGTCGGCACCCCCACCAGGACCCGCCGCGCCACGCCGAGCACCCGCCTGCCCTGGCCCGCCTGCGCGGTCACCGCTTCGGTCAGCTCGCGGCGGTACGCCTCGTCCAGCGGGCGGTCCGACCCGTCCGCCCCGAGCGTGCGGGTGCACCGGCGCAGCACCTCCTCGGGCGCGCCCTTGGTGTGCAGCCAGCACCGCCCGTCCCGCTCGTCGACGGTCGACATCAGCCGCAGCTTCGGGTCGAAGGCGAACTGTGCCCGCCGTCCGGCGTGGTCGCCGTCGGTCACCCCCAGGTCGGCGGCGAACCGCAGCGGCGCCACCTCGGTCGGGTCGCCGCTGTCCAGGTCGGCGTTGTTGCAGGCCGCCACGGCGACGGCGAGCGCGCCGAGCGCCGCGTCGGGTCGGGTCCCGCGCCCCGGAGCCGGATCGAGCAGGGTGTCCGCGGCCCGGACGGCCACCACCCGCATCCGGTTCTCGGTCAGCGTCCCGGTCTTGTCGGTGCAGATCACGTCGGTGGAGCCGAGCGTCTCCACCGCGCTGAGCCGCTTCACCACCGCTCCCACCCGGGCCAGGCCGCGTACCCCGGCGGCCAGGGCGAGGGTGATGGTGGGCAGCAGCCCCTCCGGCACGTTGGCGACCAGCAGGCCGATGGCGAACGCGAACGCGTCCTCGATCGACATGCCGGCGGCGAACACCCCGATCGGGAAGAAGACCAGCCCGGCGCCGATCGCCACCGCGGCGATCAGCCAGGCCACCCGGCGCACCTGCTTCTCCAGCGGGCTCTCCTCGCGGCCGACCCGCTGGGAGAGGGCGGCGATCCGGCCCAGCTCGGTGCCCATGCCGGTCGCGTACAGCAGCGCCCGGGCCTGCCCGCCGAGGCAGTTGGTGCCGCTGAAGACCAGGTTCGCCGCCTCGGTCGGGCCGCCGGTCGCCGCCGGCGCGTCGGCGGTGCGGTAGACCGGCTGGGACTCGCCGGTCAGCGCGGACAGGTCGACCTCCACCGACCCGTCGATCAGCCGGGCGTCGGCGGAGATCCGGTCGCCCTCGGCGACGGCCAGGACGTCGCCGGGGACCAGATCGGTCGCCGCGATCTCCTGCCAGTGTCCGTCCCGGCGGACCCGGGCCTGCCGGGGCAGGTAACGGGTGAGCGCCTCGACCGCCCGTTCGGCCTGGCGTTCCTGCACCGAGGCGAAGAGCGCGTTCAGCACGATCACCACGAGGATCGCCCCGGCCAGCACCGGCGTGCCGGCCAGCCAGGCCAGCGCGGCAGCCACCCAGAGCAGCAGCGCGAGCGGGTGCATCACCTGCCGGGCCAGCTCCCGCCACCAGCTGCGCCGCCGCTGGCGGCGCAGCTCGTTCGAGCCGTACCGGGCCAGCCGGCGGCGGGCCTCGGCGGTGTCCAGGCCGTCCGGGTCGGAGCCGAGCGCGGCGTACAGCTGGGGCAGCGGAGCGCCCGGGTCCGGGCCCTCCTTGGCCGTCCGCCGCTCCGCCACAGTCCCAGGCTGCGGCAAGCGGGTTCCCGTTGGGCCGGTTTTTGGCCATCCGCCGGCTCTGCGCAGCCTGCTCACCGGCATGGTGGCGCTGACCGCCGCGGCCCTGCTCGGTCGGGCCAACTGGTGGCGCCCCGGCCGGCGTGCCCGCGCGTCGGCCGCGACGTCCCGGTGCCGGTCGCCTGACCGGGCGCGGGGCGCCCGCCGCACCGGGCGCTCCGCGACGGGCGGTCAGCCGCCGAGGCGGGCGGCGACCGTGCTGCGCAGCTCGGGCAGCCGGTCGTGCAGCAGGCCGGGGCACTGGGTGTTGTTGAAGTCCTTGTGCCCGTAGATCTCGCTGGCCGGGATGCCGTACTGCTGGCAGGTGAAGGCGCAGAACCAGACCAGGCTGTCCCAGAGCGCCTGGGGCGGCTGCACGTCGAGGTAGATGCCGTCGTTCTCGATGCCGATGGCCTGGCTGTTCTGCCCGACGCAGTGCGCGCCCTGCACCATGGTCTGCCCGTGCAGCAGCGCGTACAGGCTGCCGTGCCGGCCCTCGGTCAGGTAGCCGCCGCGGCTGTTGGTGAAGTGCTGCCCGGAGTCGAGCCAGCCGTTGGTGTCCATGTGCAGGTCCTGGATGTCGCGGGAGTTCTGGTACGCGTGGGCCAGGCTGTAGTCGGTGGTGTTCGGGAACGCCGTGTGATGAATGATGATCTTGTTCGGGCGGCTCTGCACGACGCTCACGGCCGACGACGGCGGGCGGGCGCCCCAGGTCGCGCAGTTGGCGATGGTGGGCTGGTCGACCCGGGTGGCGACCGCCCGGGCGCCGAGGTCGGCACCGAACTGGGTCAGCGCGGTCGCGCCGGCGGCGGCGCCGAGCAGGACCGCGCCGCGCAGCACGGCACGCCGGGGAAGGGGGACGGACATCGGGGCCTCCTTGTCGGGGACGGACTCCGCCGGTGGTGGCCGGACGGCTGCTCCGGGTCACGGCGTGGTGTCGGACGCGCCGAGCCGGAGTAGCCGCAACGGTCGGCCCACCACCGGCGGGCGGGTCAGCAGGGTCCGTTGCAGGCCAGCACCTTGAGCCGGTCCAGGGTGCCGTTCCAGACGTCCTGGTCACCGGGGAACGTGCCGGAGGAGGCCCACTGCCAGAACGAGTACACCGACCAGCCGGCCGGCAGGGTGCCGACGCTGCTGGAGTAGCGAGCGATCCAGAGCGGATTGTTGGCGGCGAACTGCGAGGTGTTGCCGGTGCAGGTGCTCCACCAGTCGGTGGTCGTGTAGATGGTGGCCCACCGGCCGGTCCGGGCGTAGTACTGGTTGACGAACGAGGCGATCCAGCTGCGCATCGAGGACTGGCTCAGCCCGTAGCAGGTGGAGCCGTACGGGTTGTACTCGATGTCGAGCGCGCCGGGCAGGGTCTTGCCGTCCTTGGACCAGCCGCCCCCGTGGTCGACGAAGTAGTTGGCCTGGGTGGCGCCGCTCGTGGTGTCCGGCCGGGCGAAGTGGTACGACCCGCGGATCATGCCGACGTTGTACGAGCCGTTGTACTGCTGGGCGAAGTACGGGTTGGTGTAGTAGGTGCCCTCGGTGGCCTTGATGTACGCGAACCGGGCGCCGTTGTTCCAGGCGGCGGACCAGTTCACGTTGCCCTGGTAGCTGGAGACGTCCATGCCGGGCAGGCCGGCCGGGGCGGCGCTGGCGGGCCTCGCGCCGAGCGTGACCGAGGCGGTCAGGGTGACCGTGGCGAGCAGGGTGGCGGCGGCAGCGCGCAGCGCCGATCGCAGGGGACGGTGCATCTTTCCTCCCTGGGGGTTGCCGCCCTCGGGCGGCGGGAGTGTGACGAAAGGAACTGTCAGTATTACGGCACACCGCGGAGAAATTCTGCAATAGACGTATGGAAGTTTTTCTCTGTAAGGCGGTCGGCCGGGCCCACCACGATCCCGGGGGAACCTTCTCCGGCCGGTGTGTCGATACCGGATCCGCCCGTTCGTATGGAGGGTGGAGGGGCCGGAACGGGCCGGCCCGCCGGACGAGGAGAACCGGATGAAGCAGTACCTGATCAGCATGTACCAGCCGGCCGGCGAGCAGCTGCCGGACCCGGAGTTCCTGGCCGGGGTGATGCGTGAGGTCGACGCCATCGGCCGCGAGCTGAAGGAGTCCGGCAGCTGGGTGTTCGGCAACGGCCTGCACGCGCCGCAGACCGCGACCGTGCTCCGCCCGAAGGGCGACGAGGTCCTGGTCACCGACGGGCCGTACGCGGAGGGGAAGGAGTACCTGGGCGGCTTCACCATCATCACCGCGCCCGACCTCGACGCCGCCCTGGAGTGGGGCCGCCGCTACGCGCTGGCCACCACCCTGCCCATCGAGGTGCGCCCGTTCCAGGGCGAGGTATGACCGACCCCACCGACGTCGAACGGGTCTTCCGGGCGCAGTACGGACGCGCGGTCGCCGTCCTGGTCCGCCTCCTCGGCGACATCGACCTCGCCGAGGAGGCGGTGCAGGAGGCGTTCACCACGGCGGTGGACCGGTGGGCCGCCGACGGCCCGCCGCCCAGCCCGGCCGGGTGGATCATCACCACCGCGCGGAACCGGGCGGTCGACCGGCTGCGCCGCGAGGCCACCCGGGCCGAGCGGCACGCCGAGGCCGCCCTCCTGTACGCCCCCGACCCGCCGGCCGAGGAGGGCCCCGTGCGCGACGACCGGCTCCGCCTGATCTTCACCTGCTGCCACCCGGCCCTGGGCACCGCGGCCCGGGTGGCACTGACCCTGCGGCTGCTCGGCGGGCTTAGCACCATCGAGATCGCCCGGGCCTTCCTGGTCCCCGAGCCGACCATGGCGCAGCGCCTGGTCCGGGCGAAGGCCAAGATCCGCGATGCGCGGATCCCGTACCGGGTGCCCCGCGACGCGGACCTGCCCGACCGGCTCCGGGCCGTGCTCCCCGTGGTCTACCTGATCTTCACCGAGGGGCACACCGCCAGCTCGGGGGAGCGGCTGGTCCGCGACGAACTGTGCGTCGAGGCGATCCGGCTGGGCCGGCTGCTCGCCGAGCTGATGCCGGACGAGCCGGAGGTGCTCGGACTGCTCGCGTTGATGCTGCTCACCGAGGCGCGGCGACCCGCCCGCTGCGGGCCGGACGGCGCCCTGGTGCCGCTCGGCGAGCAGGACCGCGGTCGCTGGGACCGCGCGCTGATCGCCGAGGGGCAGGCGCTGGTCCGCCGCTGCCTGCGGCGCAACCGGCCCGGCCCGTACCAGATCCAGGCCGCGATCAACGCGGTGCACAGCGACGCGGCCACCGCGGCCGACACCGACTGGGCCCAGATCCTCGCCCTGTACGACCAGCTCGCCGCCTGCGCGCCCGGGCCGGTGGTGGCGTTGAACCGGGCGGTCGCGCTGGCCGAGGTGCACGGACCGGCCGCCGCGCTGGCCGAGGTGGATCGGCTGGACCTGGCCAACTACCACGTCCTCCATGCCGTCCGCGCCGACCTGCTGCGCCGGCTCGGTCGGGGCGCCGAGGCCGCCCGGGCGTACGACGCGGCCATCGCGCGCACCGACAACGCCGCCGAGCGGGCGCACCTGCGGCGGGTCCGCGACCGGCTGGACGGTCCGCGTCGGCCGGCGTAGCGCAGCGGGCGCTCACACCTCGGGCAGGCCCACGTAGTTCTCCGCCAGGCTGGTCGCGTACGGGCGGGAGGTCGCCACGTAGCGCAGCGTCGAGGACTGCAGCTTCGCCTCGTACCCGTCCTGGCCGTCCAGCCGGTGCAGCATGGAGGTCATCCACCAGGAGAAGTGCTGCGCCCGCCAGACCCGGCGCAGGGCGGTGGCCGAGTACCCCTCCAGCAGGTCGGTCCGCCCCTCGCCGTACCAGGCGGCGAACGCGTCGCCGAGCAGCGCGACGTCGGCGAGCGCCAGGTTCATGCCCTTGGCCCCGGTCGGCGGGACGATGTGGACGGCGTCCCCGGCCAGGTACAGCCGCTGCCACTGCATCGGCTCGACCACGAAGCTGCGCATCGGGGTGATCCCCTTCTCCAGGATCGGCCCCTCGTTGAGCGACCAGCCCGGCACCGTTTCCAGCCGGGCCCGCAGCTCCGCCCAGATCCGCTCGTCCGGCCAGTCGGCGATGTCCTCGTCCGGGGCCACCTGCAGGTAGAGGCGCGAGATCTCCGGTGAGCGCAGGCTGTAGAGGGCGAAGCCCCGCTCGGTACGGGCGTAGATGAGTTCGTCGACCGCGGGCGGTGCGGCGGCGAGGATGCCCAGCCAGGCGAACGGGTACGTCCGCTCGTACGTGGTCAGCACGCCCGCCGGCACGGCCGCCCGGCTCACCCCGTGGAAGCCGTCGCAGCCGGCCACGAAGTCGCAGTGCAGCTCCTCCTCCCGCCCGTCCCGGCGGAACCGGATGACCGGGGAGTCGGTGTCGAGACCCTCGGGGCGTACGTCGTCGACCTCGAAGAGGAGCCGGCCGCCGGCGGCGAGCCGGGCGGCGATGAGGTCCTTGACCACCTCCTGCTGCCCGTAGACGGTGATCGCCCGGCCGGTCAGCTCGGTCATCGGCACCCGGTGCGACTCGCCGTCGAAGCGCAGCTCGATGCCCTCGTGCCGCATCCCCTCGCGCTGGAGCCGCTCGCCCAGGCCGGTGCGGCACAGCAGGTCGACGGACCCCTGTTCGAGGACCCCCGCCCGGACCCGGTGCTCCACGTACTCCCGGCTGCGGCACTCCAGCACCACGGACTCGATGCCGTGCAGGTGCAGCAGGTGCGAGAGCATCAGTCCCGCCGGACCCGCTCCGACGATGCCGACCTGGGTACGCATGGCTGTCTCCTCGCCCTACCGTCGCCGCCCGCTGTCCTGCGGTCGTTCGCTCCGCCAGCCTGCCGGATCGCGCCGCGCACCGCCGCCTCCGCTTTCCGCCCAGCGGAAGCCGGTCACACCTGCCGGTCCCGCCCGGCGCCGAGGGAGGCCGCCGCCATCAGCGCGACCGCGGCGCAGAGGGCGCCCAGCGGGAGCGTCCAGCCGCCGGAGCCGTCCCGGAGCACGCCGAGCAGGACCGGGCCGGTGGAGCCGAGCAGGTAGCCGACCGACTGCACGGTGCCGGAGAGGTCCCGGGCGGACTCCGGCGTACCGGCGCGGATGACCAGCAGCGCCAGCGCCAGACCGATCCCGGCGCCCTGCGCCAGGCCGGTCACCGTGGCCCACAGCAGGTAGAGCGCGGGCGCGGCGAGCAGCCCCAGCAGGCCCACCCCCCAGGCGCCGCAGACGAGCAGGGCGAGGCCACGCTGGTCGCGCCGCCGGGCCGCCAGCGCGGGAGCGGCCACCGCGGTCACGATCCCGAGCAGGTTGAACAGCGCGAGCGCCCAGCCGGCCCCGGTCGCGGGGACGCCCGCGTCCCGCAGCAGCGTGGGCAGCCAGGCCAGCAGCGCGTAGTAGGTCAGGGACTGCATGCCCATGAACCCGGCGAGCTGCCAGGTGACCGGTGAGCGCAGGACGTCGGTGCCGCCGAGCCGGGCGGCCGGGGCGGGGTGCCGGCGCCGCAGTTGGGGCAGCCAGACGATCGCGGCGACGGCGGCCAGCCCGCCCACCAGCAGCAGGGTGCCCCGCCAGCCGAGTCCGGCGTGCGCCAGCGGGGCGGCGACGGCGGCGGCGAGGGCCGCGCCGCCGGTGAGCGCCGCCGTGGTCAGGGCGGTCACCCGGCCCTGCCGCTCCCGGAAGTCCTGTTTCACGATGCTCGGCACCAGCACGTTGCCGACGGTGATCCCGGCCCCGACCACCACCGTGCCGGCGACCAGCCACCAGAAGCCGGGTCCGGTGCGGACCAGGCTGCCGGCGATGATGCCGAGCATCGCCAGCAGCAGGGCGGCCTCGATGCCGACCCGGCGTCCGAGCAGCGCCGCGAACGGGGAGAGCAGTCCGAAACAGAGCACCGGCAGGGTGGTGAGCAGGCCCGCCGCCCCGCCGGTCAGGCCGAGGTCGCCGCGGACGTCGGGCAGCAGCGGGGCGAGCCCGGCGATGGCCGCCCGCAGGTTGAGCGCCAGCAGCACCACGCCCAGCAGGGTGAGCCCGCCCGCCGCCGGTCGGGCGGGGGAGCCGGGCAGCGGTGGCCGGGTGGTTGGCGGGGTTCTCACGCGCTCGCCCGGTGCGCCGGCGAGCGGCGTGGTGCCACATCGTGCCGCAGGCTCGGGAACGGGTCGTCGACGGCGGCCGCGAGCCGGGCGGCCACCTGGTCGGCGGCGTCCCGCAGCGCGGGCACCAGGCGCGCCAGGTTCGCCCCGAGGCTGTGTACGACGATGCCGATCGAGGCGACCGCGGTGCCGTCCGGATCGAGGACCGGCACCGCCACCGAGCACGAACCGAGTGTCATCTCCTCGCTCGTCGCCGCCCAGCCCCGCCGCCGCACGTCGGCCAGCTCGCGCGCCAGCCGTCCCGGCTCGATGACGGTGTACGGCGTGCAGCGGCGCAGCGGCCCGCGCAGGAAGGCGGCGAGGTAGGCGGCACTCTGGAAGGCCAGCAGGGCCTTGCCGACGCCGGTGGCGTGCAGCGGCAGCCGTCCGCCGACCCGCGAGATGATCGGCACGGACCGGTGCCCGGTGACCTTCTCGACGTAGAGCGCCTCGCCCCCGTCCCGCACCGCGAGGTGGACGTTCTCCTGTACCAGGGCGTGCAGGTCCTGCAGGTACGGCACGGCCACCTCGCGAAGCCGGGTGTGCAACGGCGACAGCAGGCCGACCTCCCAGAGCCGTACGCCCACGGTGTAGCTCCCGTCGGGGCCGCGGGACAGGGCACCCCAGGTGACGAGTTCGCCGACCAGCCGATGCGCCGTGGCCACCGGAAGTCCCGCCCGCCGGGCGATGTCGCTCAACGTCAGCGTCGGGTGGTCGACGTCGAACGCGGCGAGGATGGCGAGCACCCGCGAGGTCACCGAGGTACCCGGGTCACGGATGCCGCCAGCCACGCTCGTCTCCTCCCGCGGTCGATCAGAACGGGTACCGGGTGATGTCGCCCTGCATGGTCAGCCACTGGGTCTCGGTGAACGCCTCGATGTTCGCCGCCGGGCCGCCGAACCGGGAGCCGGTGCCGGACGCGCCGACCCCGCCGAACGGGGCCACCGCCTCGTCGCTGACCGTCTGGTCGTTGATGTGCACCTTGCCGCTGGGGATCCGGTCGGCCAGCGCCAGCGCCTTCATCACGTCCCGGCTGAGGATGCCGAGCGACAGCCCGTACTCGGTGTCCCGGGCGAGCGCCGCCGCCTCGTCGAGGTCGGCGAAGGCGACCACCGGCGCGACCGGGCCGAAGACCTCCTGCGCGTACGCCGGGGTGGTGGGGGTGACGTCGGCGAGCACGGTCGGGCGGTAGAACAGCCCCTCGTAAGTGCCGCCGGCGGCCAGCCGCGCACCCGCGTCGACGCTCGCGGTGACCAGCGAATGGATCTTGTCCCGCTGGCGCTCGTCGATGATCGGGCCGAGCGCCACCTGCTCCTTGGCCGGGTCGCCGACCGGCAGGTGGTCGGCCTTCTCGGCGAGCTTCTCGACGTACCGCTCGACCAGGCTCTCGTGCACCAGGTGGCGACCCGTGGTCATGCAGATCTGCCCCTGGTGCAGGAACGAGCCCCAGGCGCCGGCGGAGGCGGCGAGGTCCAGGTCGGCGTCGTCGAGCACGATGAGGGCGGAGTTGCCGCCGAGCTCCAGGTGCGCCCGCTTGAGGTGGCGGGCCGCCGCCTCGCCGACCTTCCGGCCCGCCGCGGTCGAGCCGGTGAAGCTGATCACCCGGACGTTCGGATCGGCCACGAGGGCCTCGCCGGCGTCCACGCCGCCGGGCAGGACGTGCAGCAGCCCCTCCGGCAGTCCGGCCTCCTCGAAGACCCGGGCGATGGACAGGCCGCCGGCGACCGCCGTGCGGGCGTCGGGCTTGAGCACTACGGCGTTGCCCAGGGCCAGCGCCGGCGCGACCGAGCGGATCGACAGGATGAGCGGGAAGTTGAACGGCGAGATGACGCCGACCACGCCGACCGGAAGCCGGCGGGCCAGGCTGAGCCGGGGCTGGGCGCTCGGAATGATCTCGCCGAGCGGGTGGGCGGCGAGCCCCGCCGCCTCGTAGCACTCCTGCGCCGCGGTGTCCGTCTCGACGCCGGCCTTCGGCGGGATCGACCCCGCCTCCCGGACCAGCCAGTCGCCGATCTCGGCGGCGTGCTGCTCGAACAGCGCTCCGGCCCGGCGCAGCACGGCGGCGCGCTCGAGGTAGCTCGTGGCGGCCCAGGCGCGCTGCGCCGCGGCCGCCCGGGCGGTGGCCCGCGCCACGTCGTCCGCGTTCGCCACGCCGACCAGGCCGAGTTCCTCGCCGGTGGCCGGGGCGCGGACGGCGGCGCTACCGCCCGCGGCCGCCACCCAGCCGTCGCTGTAGACCATGCCGTGCCATGTCGCGGCGTCGAGAAGAGCCACTGTGTCCTCCTGTGTGGGCGCGGTACGCGGGATCAGGGTTCGAAGTGCGGTTCGGGAACGACCGGTACGTCGAGCAGGAGCGGCTCGGTCCGGCCGGCGAGGGTGGGGACGACCTCGTCGAGGACGGCGAGCAGCTCCGGGTAGCCGGTCACCCGCCGGGCGGGACAGCCGAGGGCCCGGCCGAGCCCGTGCACGTCCACGTCGTCGAACGCCGGCCAGGGTGCCTTCCCGCCCACCTTGTCGGCCAGCCGGTCCATGACCGCGTACCGGCCGTTGGAGAGGATCACGAAGAGCGCCCCGCAGCCGTACCGGGCGGCACTCCAGAGCCCCTGGATGCCGTAGAGCGACGAGCCGTCCCCGAGCACCGCCACGACGGGCCGGCTCGGGTCACCCATCCGCAACCCGGCCGCCGCCGGCAGTCCGAAGCCGAGGCCGCCCATGGCCGCGCTGACGAAGCCACGGGGCTCCCGGGCGGGCAGCAGCCGGTGCAGGTCCGGCCGGGTGGACGGGGTCTCCTCGACGAGCACGACGTCCCGGGGCAGCCGCTCGGCGAGCGCGGTGAACACGTGCGCCGCGCGCATCGGTTCGCCGTCGGCCGGCGGCACGACCGTCATCCGGGCGGGCGTCGCGGGTTCGACCTGCCGCGGCGCCAGCTTCCCGGTCACCGCCGCGCAGAGCGCCGCCGGGTCGGCGAGCACGGCGAGGTCGGCCCGGCTGTGGTGCAGTTCGTCGGGGTCGGCGGAGACCACCGCCACGGTCAGCCCGTCCGGCACCAGCGGGCCGGGCTCGTAGGGGTACTGCCGGAAGGCGCCGGTGCCGACGACGAGCGCGAGGTCGTGCCCGTCGAGCACCGAGCGCAGCCGGGACCGCCCGGCGGGCAGGTGCCCGGCGAAGCGCGGATGGTCCTGCGGGAACCCGGCCCGGGCGCCGAACGCCTCCTGCCACACGGGCGCGCCGATCCGCTCCACCAGCGGCACCAGCGCGTCCCACGTCCGGCGGTCGTCGGCTCCGGCGCCCACCACGACCACCGGGTTCGCCGCGCGGTCGAGCAGCCGGGCCACCTCGTCGGCGGCCGGGCCGGGTGCCGAACCCGCGCGCAGCACGGTCGTCGGCGCGGCCAGCCCGAGCGCGGGGTCGACCGGTGCCGACCAGTCGTCCATCGGCACCACCACGATGGCGGGACCCTGATGCTGGACGGCCTCGTGCCACGCGCGCCGGACCGCCGCCGGTACGTCCTGGGGCAGCACCGGCTGGTTCACCCAGACCGGGTACGACCCGGCGAGGTCCTCCAGCCGCCCGGCGAGGAACGGCTCCAGTGCCAGGTGGCGTCGGTCCTGCTGGCCGACCACCACGACCAGCGGCGCCCGGTTGACCCGGGCGGTGGCGAGCGCGCCCACCGCGTTGCCGAGCCCGGCG
The DNA here is from genome assembly GCF_047200535.1 of Micromonospora mangrovicola. Lineage (NCBI taxonomy): Bacteria > Bacillati > Actinomycetota > Actinomycetes > Micromonosporales > Micromonosporaceae > Micromonospora > Micromonospora mangrovicola. Next base: position 18,429 of record NZ_JBJZOG010000103.1, read on the forward strand.
GTGGTGTGCAGGTTGACGAACGCCGGCCGGCCGCTGGCGATCGCGTACCCGGTGGCCATCCCGACCACCGACCCTTCGTGCAGGCCGAGGACGAAGTCCAGGTCGTCCGGCAGGTCGGCGAGGAAGGCCACCTCGGTCGAGCCCGGATTGGCGAAGATGCGGTGCATCCCGCACTGCCGGAGCACGTCCAGGGTCGCCTCGCGTACCGTCGTCATGAGGTCATCCGGTGCTTCTTCGCGCGCTGGACCTGCTCGAACACGTGCCCACGCAGCTCCGCGAAGCGGGCCGACGAGCGGGTGCCGAGCTGGTCCCGCTCGTCGGGCAGGTCGACGGTGACGTCGTCGAGCACGACGGTGGGGGAGGAGGAGAGCACCAGCACCCGCTGGCCGAGGTAGACCGCCTCGTCGATGTCGTGCGTGACGAAGAGGGTGGTCACCCCGAGCCGGTGCCACAGGGACCGGACCAGGTCCTCCAGGTCCGCCCGGGTCTGGGCGTCGACCGCCGCGAACGGCTCGTCCATCAGCAGGATGTGCGGCTCGTACGCGATGGCCCGGGCGATCGCGACGCGCTGCTGCATGCCACCGGAGAGCTGCCACGGGTACGCCGACCGCACGTCGGCCAGTCCGACGGCGTCCAGCGCCTGGTGGACGAGCTCTTCCCGGCGCGCCTTCGGGATCTTCTTCTCCTTCAGCGGCAGCTCGACGTTCTTCCGCACGGTCATCCACGGGAAGAGGCTGCGGCCGTACTCCTGGAAGACGACGGCCATGCCGGGCGGCGGACCGTTGACCGCGGCGCCCTCGAGCACGACCTCGCCGGCGGTGGGGGCGAGCAGCCCGGCGATGCACTTGAGCAGGGTGGTCTTGCCGGCGCCGGACGGGCCGACCACGCACACGAGCTCGCCCTTGCCGACGGCGAAGGTGAGGTCGCGGACGGCCTCGACCGAGCGGCCGTGCCCCTCGTACACCTTGCGCACGCCGCGGACGTCGAGCAGCACCTCGGTGCCGGTCCGGGTCTGGGTCTGGGTCATGACACTCATCGACTCCCACCTCGCTGCGCCTGCCGCAGCCCGAAATACCAGTTGAGGGCCCGCCGCTCGAACAGCCGCATCAGCAGGGCGAGCAGGAACCCGAGCACACCCAGCAGCAGGATGCCGGTCCACATCTCGGTGACCGCGAACGTCCGCTGGAACTGGATGATGGTGAAGCCCAGCCCGTTGCTGGCGGCGAACATCTCGCTGATGACCATGAGGATGATCCCGACCGAGAGCCCCTGCCGCATGCCGGTGACGATCTGCGGGCTGGCCGACCGGATCACCAGGTGCCAGAGCCGGGCCGGGCCGCGTACGCCGTAGCAGCGGCAGGTCTCGACGAGCACCTCGTCGACCGCCCGGACACCCTCGACGGTGTTGAGCAGGATCGGCCAGACGCAGCCGGAGACGATCACCAGCACCTTCATCGTGTCGCCGATGCCGGTGAAGAGCATCAGCACCGGGACCAGCACCGGCGGCGGGATGGCCCGGAGGAACTCCAGTACCGGTTCGCAGAACGCCCGCAGCCGGCGGGAGGAGCCGATCAGCACCCCGAGCCCGACGCCGAGCAGCACCGCGAGGAGGAAGCCGCCGAGCAGCCGCAGCAGGCTGGGCAGCACGTCGGCGGTCAGCCGGTCGGAGAGCCACACGTCGTCGAAGGAGGTGAGGATCTGCGACAGCGGCGGCAGGTAGTAGCTCTCGCTGTCGGCGGTCAGCACCCACCAGAGCGCGAGCAGCACGCCCGGGAGCGCCAGCGCGGCGACGGTCGCGCGGGTGATCCGGTGCAGCAGGCTCATTCCGCCACCTCCCGGCGCAGCGACGGGTGCCAGGCGAGCAGCCACCGTTCCAGCCGCCGGGCGAGGACGTTGACCGCCACGCCCAGCAGCCCGGTGACGATCACCAGCGCGTACATCCGGGCGACGGCGCCGCCGGACTGCGCGGTGCCGATCTCGTTGCCGAGCCCCGGCGCGCCGATGACCAACTCGGCGGTGACGGCGAGGATCAGCGCCACGGCCGCGGCGAGCCGGACCCCGGTGAGCACGTACGGCAGCGCGGTCGGCCAGGTGACGTGCCGCAGCCGGGCCCAGCGGTTCAGCCCGAAGGTGCGGGCGGTGTCCTGCGCGACCGGGTCGACGTCCTGCACGCCGTACAGCACCTGGACGAGTACCTGCCAGAACGCCGCGTAGACCACCAGCAGCAGGACGGACCGGAGGTCGGTGCCGAAGACCAGGACCGCGAGGGGGATGAGGGCGACCGACGGGATGGGCCGGAGGAACTCGATCGTCGAGGCGGTGAACTCGCGCAGCACCGGGACGGTGCCGACGACGAAACCGACGGCCACGCCGAGCGCCACGGCGACGGCGAGGCCGATCGACCAGCCGCGGACGGTATCGCCGAGGGCGGCCCAGAACGCCGGGTCGCCCACCAGGTCGGCGAGGGCCACGCCGATCCGGCTGGCCGGCGGCAGGTAGTTCGGCGAGACCAGGCCGCTGCGGGGCACCAGCTCCAGCAGGGCGAGGAAGGTGGCGAATCCGCCGACGCCGAGCAGGGCGTTGCTGCGGAGCAGCCGACCGGC